>CANOET010000203.1 GCA_947564835.1 uncultured Eubacterium sp.
ATGCAGAATGCCTAGGGATTCTTAACATTCCGGAATAGGAGCCGGAAGCCAGGCCCTTTCCCCCTCATCCGGCGTCCGCATAGCCACTAAAAAACGCAACACAATGTCAAAAGTGTTTCTTTTCTGGTTCATCCAGGTTAGGATAAGATTGAATAAGATAAATCTGGTATGTGAAACACACCATAAATCTGAATAAATAATTCAGACCAAAGATAGGGGGATTATGAGAATGTATTGTAAAGTGCTGATTATAGAAGATGAATATATTATGCGTCAGGGTATCCGCCATATGATCGAATGGGAAAAGGAAGGCTACCAGCTGATCGGGGAGGCGTCTAACGGGGAGGAGGGGCTTGCCATGATGGAAGAATACCAGCCGGATATTATATTGGCGGATATTGTTATGCCGGTACTCGATGGGATGGAATTGTCGCTGATTGTAAAAAAACGTTTTCCGCGGGTCAAGCTGATTATGCTAAGCAGTTACGATAATTTTGAATATGTAAAACAAACTTTGTTAAACGGGGCCTGCGACTATATATTAAAGCCATCTTTAAATCCGAAGACACTGACGGGTATTCTGGATCAGACAGCCGCGCTGATTCCTGGAATGTGCATCAGCAAACAGAAAGGGATTTCGGTCAATGAAAAGTTAAACCGGTATCTGTGCGGTTATGAGACGGACCTGACGGAGGGGGATTTTAAAAAGAGGTTTCCTTATACGAAATGCTGTCTGCTGCTGTCCAAAGACAGCAGCGGGCAGACGGGCAGGCAGGAAGACGCTGTCGGATTGGTCCGGCTTTTAAAGGAATACTGGCAGCAGCAAAGGGCTTATGAGGCCGAGGTACTATGGATCGGCGGGGAAGTCTGTGCGGTGCTGCTGAATTAACGCATCCGGGATCAGGAAGAAATATTGCGCGAGGCCAGGCAGTGTGTCTGGAAGGTACACAGCTGTTATCCGGACAGCTTTTGGATCTATGGGGATGCATTTGACAGCCTTGCCGGGCTGGGACAGTATTACAGACAGGCGTTAAGCCTTGCGGGGCTGCAGTTTTATTATAAGGATACGGTTTTGCTGTGCGCATCTGACAGCAGAGAGCGCAGGGAAGCCGCGCGCTTTTCTTATGAAGAGTATGCAGGGCTTTTGTGCAGCCGGAATTTCAGAGACGCGTTAAAGCAGCTGGAGACGTATGTAACTGCTTTGTGCAATTGCACGGTGGACGAATATCTGCTGAAAAATACAGCGAAGACGCTGATCTATCATTTTTTGCTGGAAAAAGAAAAAGCGGACGGAGAAATGTGTTTTCAAAGTTCGGAGCTTTTCCGGACAATTGACCACAGCCGTTATGTGCAGGAATTTCAGAGCCAGTTTGCCCGGATACTGAATGATTTTCAGCAGTTATGCGAAGAAACTTCCAGGACAAGCGACAGTTTGGAAGAAATTAAATGTTATATTAAAGAAAATTACGCACAGAACCTGGAACTTACCAGCATTGCGAAAAAATTTAATTATAATTATAACTATTTATCTACTTGTTTTAATAAAAAGATGAACGAAAGCTTTTCTGAATATCTGAACCGGATACGTATTGAAAAAGCGTGTGAAATACTTAGAACTTCCTCCTGTTCCATTGCGCAGATCAGTGAAATGGTAGGCTATTCAGATCCAAGCTATTTTTCCAGAATTTTTAAAAACCAGATGGGGAGGACGCCGTCGCAATGGAAACGGCGGAACAGCCAAAAATGAAGCAAATCCATTTGAACAGCCTGTTTTGGAAGCTGGCATTGTCTGTCCTGGCAGGAATGATCCTGCTGTCGGCCAGCCTGTCCTGGCTGAATATCCGTACATCCGGGCAGATTTTTTCAGAAATGTTTTCCGCATCCCAGAGAAAAATCTTTGGCCAGATTGACGAACGGTTCTACCAGCTGTATCTGAACCTGGCGGAAATCGCAAATACCGTTGCCGATGATCCGGCTGTGCAGGCATATCTGGCCGCAGAAGAAATGGACGGGGTCAAAGGCCAGCAGCAGACGTGGCAGATGCAGTCGCACATCCGCCGGACCAATATCCGTCTCCATCCAAATATGACCCTGTTTCTGGCTGGCGCAAACGGCAGAAGCTATCTTTACAGCCATGGAGATATCGTCCGTGTACCGTTTGCAGAGCTTATGGAATATCCGGTAACGAAAAAGGCGCGGGAGCATCCGGGTCAGATTTTCTGCAAATATATGGAGTACGGCTTTACCGATACGATGAAAAACGTGCCTGTGATTGCAGTCTGCCGCGCCATTTCTGACGGAAGCAGCGATACGGCCGGTTATCTGTGGCTGATGATCAAAGAGTCCGAGATCCGGGCATTTTACAATTGTTTTCTGACCGGGATCAGCGATATTGTCGTATTCAATCAGGAAGGCGAGGTAATATCTACGAACAATCCGCGCTATCGCAAGCGCGGGGATCAGGAGCTTTCCCGGCTTTTGGAGGTTGTGGCAAAGGCGAGGGAAAACCGGGTGTATTCCGCAAAGGAGGTCAGAAACGGGGAAACGGTCTGTTATCTCGTACAGCAATTTACCAATTCGGACTTTGTGATTGCGGGTGTGGTAAATGCCAGGCAGACCTTTTACGAAGCTTACGGGCTATACCGGAATATCCTGATGGCAGTCCTTGCGGCAGGCTGCGTGATGGTGCCTGTATTTATCCTGGTACGGCGCCAGACACGCCCGGTCTGCCGTCTTGTACACAGTATGCGTGAGCAAAAGCAGCTTCATTTTACCGGATCTGTACCTGTGGAAGGCACAGATGAGATCCGCGAACTGTCAAGGACCTATAATGAAATGATTCACGACCTGAATCTATATATCCGCAAAGTCGTAGAGACAGAACAGGCAAAACGAACAGCCGAGCTGCACGCACTGCAGATGCAGATCCATCCGCATTATATTTACAATACACTCGCAGGCATCAAATGGCTGATTCTGCAGGGGGACGCGAAACAGTCCGCCGCGGTCTTAGACGCATTGATCGGGCTTTTACGCAGCACCGTCAGCAACACAGACGCGTTTATCACGATCCGCCAGGAAGAACAAAACCTGCGCAATTATATCCAGGTCATCCAGGCGCGCTATGGTAACAAAATTCAAGCAGGATTTTATATCCAGCCGGAATGCATGGAAGCAAAAATACCGAAACTGGCGCTGCAGCCATTTGTCGAAAACGCGTTTTTCCACGCCTTTCCAAACGGCCGGCGCGGCACTGTCAACATCCTGGTCCGCCGCATGGGCCGGCGGCTTCTGATTGAAATTGAAGACGACGGAATTGGCATGAAAAAAGACTGTGCCGGATGCGTATGCACAGATGGGGAAGCAAAAGGGAATCATAAGGAACATTTTACAGGAATCGGAATCCGGAATGTGGATGAACGGCTGAAGATTTTATATGGGCCGGAGTATGGGGTGGCGATGGACAGCAAGCCGGGACGCGGGACGACGGTCAGGGTGGAGATTCCTTATGAATGACACGGAAGCTGCAGTTCGGCGGAGGAGGGGCGGGATTAGCCCTGCACCCCCGACCTGCAGAGCCGCCCGCAGGATCAGATACCGCCCCGCCCGCCAATTACAGCACTTTCGCAATCCGAAGCAGTGTCTCCTGCTTTTCTTTCTGCATCGATCGGATCACATGCACCAGCTCTCTTTCCACCACTGACATCGGATCATGATATTCATTTTCAAGCAGATAATCTATCGTAATATCCAAAGCATTGCAGATTTGAACGAGCAGGGTCAGGGAGACTTTTACCTTGTTCGTTTCGATGTTGCTGATATGGGATACATTGACTCCGGTGATATTTGCAAGGCTTTCCTGCGTCAGTTTTTTACCGGTTCGGATCTCTTTGATCCGCTGCCCGATAAAAGAAAAATCCAGTTCCTGCATATAAAAACACTCCTCATATTTTTTTATTTTAGATATTGTAATATTTATTTTGAAAGCGTATAATGATGCGTAGCTAGTAAATATATAGTGATACATTAAGTATATGGCGTATCCATAAAGATATGCAGGCTGTAAGAGGATAGAACGCTGTGAATGTCTTAATCTTTTCTTAAGATATCTAAAAAACACTTGAGCGATTCTAAAAGCCTTGTTATACTAATACCTGGAGTGTGGTTGTATATCATAAGGAAGACAGGAGAGTGATATGGAGAAAGAACAAAAAATATCCGCGCTGGTCCCGAAGCAGCATATCTTGCCGCTGCTTTTTGCATTTACATTTAATATGGCGGTATATATGGGGGCAAGGGCGATTGCGGGGGAATGGAAGCATTATCATATTGAAGGGCCGCTGGACGCGCTGATTCCGTTATGGACGCCGTCAGCTGCAGTCTATCTGGGATGCTATCTGTTCTGGGCTTTGAATTATGTGTTGGTCGCGCGGCAGGGAAAGAGGGATGTTTGCCGGTTTTTTGCTGCGGATGCTCTTTCCAGGGCAGTCTGTTTTATCATTTATCTGGTATTTCCGACGACAAATACAAGGCCGGTCATCGAGCCGGATGGATTTTGGAACCGGACGATGCTGCTTGTCTATGAAATAGATGCGGCGGATAATCTGTTTCCGTCCATTCATTGCCTGGTGAGCTGGTTTTGCTATATCGGACTGCGGGGAAGGAAGGAGATTCCGCTCTGGTACCGGGGTGCGTCTTTGGTAATGGCAGTGCTTGTCTGTATTTCGACGTTGACGACGAAGCAGCATGTCGTGATTGATGTGTTCGGCGGAGTCTTTCTGGCGGAGATTTGCTACCGGGCTGCGAAAAGGCCGCTGATTTGGGAGAGTTATGAAAAAGTCCTGGACTTTATAAATAGAAAGATTTTTACGAAAGGAACTGTGGATGCAAGATAAAAAGAAAGCGGTCGGGAATGCGGTTTTCCTGCTTCTTATTTTTGGGCTTACGGTCTATGGCGTATTTCACGGAGAAGATCTGGGCGCATTGATGCAGGCGATCCGGCGGGCGGATATCCGCTGGCTGGCAGCAGGGGTATGTCTGGTTCTTATTTATATCTGGGGAGAATCGGTGATTATCTGGTATATGATGCGTTCGTTCGGAATCTGTCTTAAGAAGAGGATCTGCTTCCTGTTTTCTTCGGTGGGATTTTTTTTCAGCTGCATTACGCCCTCTGCGACGGGAGGGCAGCCGATGCAGATCTACTATATGAACAAGGAGAAAATTCCGGTTCCGGTTGCGACGGTGATTTTAATGATTGTGACGATCACCTATAAGCTGGTGCTGGTTGTGATCGGCATCGGGATTCTATTGTTCGGACAGGGATTTTTGCACCGGTATCTGGAAGGGATTTTTCCTGTTTACGTGCTGGGAGTTGCCCTGAATGTGTTTTGCGTCACCTTTATGACCGCGCTGGTCTTCCATCCGGTCCTGGCGGAGCGGATCATTCTGGCCGGGATGGACTGGATGGAAAAGCTGCACCTGATCCGCAAAAAGCGGTCACGGCGCAGCAAATTCCGGGATTCGATGGAAGTTTACCGGGAAACAGCGGAATACTTAAAAGAACATAAAATGGTGATTGCAAATGTAATTGGAATCACTTTTGTACAGCGTCTGGCGTTGTTTAGCGTAACGTGGATGGTTTACCGGGCATTTGGATTAGAAGGGACGCCGGTATGGGACGTGGTGCTGCTGCAGGGGGTAATTTCCGTCTCTGTAGATATGCTGCCGCTTCCCGGCGGAATGGGGATCAGCGAGTCCTTGTTTTTAAAAATATTTCCGAAGGTATTCGCGTCCATGACACTGCCTGCGATGGTGCTTTCCCGCGGGCTTGGGTATTACACCCAGCTGTTGATCAGCGCGATGTTTACAGCAGCAGCGCAGGTTTATTATATGACGAGGGAACGCGGCTGTCCGGACAGGTCCGTCTATACGCAGCAGGCGCAGGAAGAAAGCGGCCCGGGCATGGACTAGGAACATGCCGGGCTGCAAAAGAAGAAAGGAAATTAGGAGAACATACATGCTGGGTGTTTGGGATTATACAGTAATACTGACTTATATCAGCTTCGCATCGGCTGGGATAGGTATTTTTTGCGCGATGTCGATGCGTGTGCAGTGGGCGATTTTCTGCCTTGCGTGCTCCGGCTTGTGTGATATGTTTGATGGAAAAGTGGCGAGGATGAAAAAAGACCGGACAGAGGATGAGAAAAAGTTTGGCATACAGATTGACTCTTTGTGCGACATCGTCTGTTTCGGCATCCTGCCGATGGTAATCTGTTATAAAAGCGGAATGAACCGGCTGTTTAGCGTAGTCGTTTTGGTATTATACGGACTGGCAGGGCTGGTGCGGCTGGCGCATTTTAATGTTATGGAAGAAAAGCGCCAGCAGCAGACGAGCGAGGATAAGAAATACTATCAGGGCCTGCCGATTACTTCCATGGCGATTGCGTTGCCGCTGCTGTTCGTGCTTTCGCCGCTGCTGCCGGGGCCGAAGGTATTTCTGGCAGCGATGCATGTGCTGGTTATGGTGGTCGGAGCGTTATTTATCGTGGACTTTAAGCTGCGCAAACCAACCGTGATGGAGATTATCCTGATCACCGGAGTGGTTGCGCTGGCAGTCGTGATTTTAATCTTTATCGGGCGCAGCTGGTGGGTGTTTATCCGCCATGCGAAGTTTCCGCCGCCAATTTTTAAGTAAAAGGAGCAATATTTATGCGTTGGACTGCAGACCGCAAAGGGAAAATAGAAAAAGAATGGTCCATGCAGGACTGCCTGCTGGAGGGATTATACAGGCACCGGGCGGGGCGGATGCTGTTAAAGCCGCTGCTTTCGCCGCATGTGTCCAGGATCGGTGCAAAAGTGATGGATGCGGGGGCTTCGGCCTTTCTGATCCCGTTTTTTATCCGTCATCATGCGATTGCGATGGAAGATTATGAGCTGGTAAGCTACCGCTCATTCAATGATTTTTTTACAAGAAGGCTGGCCGAAGGGGCCAGGACCGTTGTACAAAAGCCGGAGGCCTTCGTCAGTCCGTGCGACAGCAGGCTGAGTGTGTATAAGGTCGATGACGCGTGTACATTTTCGGTCAAGCATACCGTCTATACGGTGGAGAGCCTGTTAAAGAGCCGCAGGCTGGCAGAGCGGTTTGCCGGAGGATTTGTCTGGGTGTTCCGGCTGTGCGTGGATGATTATCATCGTTATATTTGGGTGGATAACGGGATGGCCTCGAAGCACTACCGGATTCCCGGCGTCCTTCATACGGTGAATCCGGCGGCGAATGAAGTCTGTCCGGTTTATAAGGAAAACCGCAGGGAGTACTGTCTGTTAAAATCGGAGCATTTTGGGACGGTGCTGCAGATGGAAGTGGGCGCGATGTTTGTCGGGAGGATTGAAAATGGCCCGGGAGAGCGGATGGTATGCCGCGGGGATGAGAAGGGGCATTTTGCGTTTGGCGGGTCTACGGTGATTGTGATGACCCGCAAGGGGCAGGTGGTTCCGGATGGGGATATTTTGCGGTGTTCGAAGAGCGGGGTGGAAGTTAAGGTGAAGATGGGGGAGCGTGTTGGGAGGAAATGGAGATGCTTTTGATTAGGGGATGCGGGTAAGCGGGGGATTTTGCAGGCAGGGGCAGGGGATGTGGCTAGGCGGACGCCGGATGAGGGGGAAAGGGCCTGGCTTCCGGCTCCTATTC
>CANOET010000204.1 GCA_947564835.1 uncultured Eubacterium sp.
ATGCAGAATGCCTAGGGATTCTTAACATTCTGGAATAGGAGCAGGAAGCCAGGCCATTTCCCCCTCACCCGGCGTCCGCATCGCCAATCAAAAACGCAACACAATGACAAAATCTACTGCACATGCCCTGCAAATATGCTAAACTGTAAGAAAAAAGGAGTGATGCACTTGTTAAAAGATCAAAAATCACAGTCAAAATCAAAATCCGCGATAGAAAAAGAGCTAAAAGCCGTGAAAAGGCGTGAAACTGTTCTGCGCCGTGCCGCAGCCAAATCCAAAGATCCGGCATGGAAGCTGGGGCTTATGGACAAAATTCCGCAAAAAGTCTCTGAAAATCTGGAAAGAGCCTTCTGCAAGGCTTTTGCTGTTGTATTTGATAAAGGTTCCGGCATTATTGAGAAAACATACCATCCGGATACCGTCCGAAAGGATTTTGCCATCCGCCAGTTTGCATTTCAGGTCCGGTGTGACCGTAAATCCCTCAAGAAAATCCAGGGAGATGCCAAAGCGGCGAACCTGCGGAATCTGGCGCTTACCAGCGTGGAAGGGATCGGGCTTGGGGCATTTGGAATCGGATTGCCGGATATTATCCTGTTTGTGGGCGTTTTGTTAAAGGGAATCTATGAGGTGGCGCTCCGTTATGGGTTTGATTATGATTCGGAAAAAGAACAGTACTTTATTTTGAAGCTGATGGAAACATCTATGTTAAAGGGGCAGGAATGGGAAGACGGGGATGCCGCTGTTGACCGCCTGATCAGCGGCGAAGACAAAGGCAGCCGCAGGAAAGAAGAAATGGCAGAGCAGCTGGACCGGACGGCAGGTGCGTTTGCGGCGGATATGCTGCTGCTGAAATTTATCCAGGGCCTGCCGGTAGCTGGTGTGCTTGGAGGAGCCGGTAATCCGATTTATTATCAAAAGGTTTTAAACTATGCGGAACTGAAATATCGTAAAAGGTATCTTTCGGGCTTATTGGAGAAGAAAGGGATCGAGAATGAAAAAGCGGATTTTAATCATTGATGATGATGAAGACTTGTCTGCGATTATTTCAGATATGCTGGAGAGCTACGGTTATCAGGTTACATGCGCAGCAACTGCAGAAGAAGCATTCAGGCTGCTGACAGATAAAGTTTTTCATCTCATTCTTTTAGACATTAATCTTGCGCATACGACAGGCTTTGAGCTGTGCCAGGAGCTGCGGCGCACTTCTACGGTTCCGGTTATTTTTGCAAGCGCAAGGACAAGCGAGACAGACCGTATCACAGGCTTTGAAATCGGTGGGGATGATTATCTGCTAAAGCCTTATTCCATGAAAGAGCTGTTAGTCCGGGTTAATGCGCTGGTGCGCCGTACCTATGGATTTTCAGATGAGGAAAAAATAGTACGGTTTGGAAATGTGGAAGTAAATCTGACGGCCCGTGCAGTAACAAAAGACGGGAATGCCGTATCGTTGGCGTTAAAGGAATTTGATCTGCTGGCTTGTCTTTGTGTGCATAAAAATACGGCAGTGACGAAAGACCAGCTGCTTTCCGAGGTGTGGGGCGCGTTTTCCCTTGCAGTGCCGTCTACGCTGGCTGTGCATATCCGCTGGCTGCGGGAAAAGCTGGAAGATGATCCGGCAAAGCCGGTTTATATCCGCACGGTTTATAAAGTGGGGTATCTGCTGGATACGGAGCATGCGGGGCTGGAGGGATCTTGATTTCGGTTCCTATTCTGGAAGGTTAAGAATACCTAACCTGAATGAACCAGAAAAAAATACTTTTGGCGTTGTGTTGTGCTTTTATTGGTTTCTCGAAAGAGACTGGATAGCCACATCCCCCCAGCTAATAGGAAAATCCGGCAACTGGATTTCAAAAGTATTTTTCTGCTTCATCCAGTTTAGGAAAATCCGGCAACTGAATTTCGGATATTATCTAAGTACGTGATCAGATATTACAGGAGGTATGGGAATGAAGATGAGGCTGGTACGCCTGACAGTATTTTTTGCTGCTATTATGCTGCTTACTGCCATTTACTTCAACACATCTGCGCAAAAAGCAGCCACACAGGAGACAGGAGCGCAGCTGGCAGTCGCGCTCAATGAGGTTGTGCAGCTGGCCAGGGCGGGAGAGTGGGATGCTGTATCCGATAAATCCGCGCAGTTGAGCGGTTCTTTGCGCAAGAGCTGCGGGCAGGCAGGCCGGACGGATGGAATGTTTTTGATGTGCGGGATAGCGGTCTTGTATATGGTTGTGGTATTTGTGTATGTATATATGGCGATTCTCCGCCCATTTGACCATATGAAGCAATTCGCGCAGAAAATTGCGCAGGGAGATCTGGACGTGCCGCTGGATTATGAACGGTCAAATTACTTCGGTGCGTTTACCTGGGCCTTTGACAGTATGCGCAGGGAAATTACAAAGGCGCGTGCCTGTGAGCATGAAGCGATTGAAAATAATAAGACGGTGATTGCGACGCTGTCCCATGATATTAAGACGCCGATTGCATCCATCCGCGCGTATGCAGAGGGGCTGGAAGCGAATCTGGACACGACTGCGGAAAAACGGCAAACGTATATCCGTGTTTTGATGCGTAAATGTGACGAGGTTTCCAGGCTGACCAATGATTTGTTTTTGCATTCGCTGGCTGATCTGGATAAATTGAAAATAACGCTGGAACGTGTGGAGCTGGGCGGCTTTCTGGAAGCGGCTGCCGCAGAGCTTGCGGCGGAAAAAAATGATGTGCGGTTTCAAAAACCTCCCTTTGCTGCCGTTGCAGAAGCGGACAAAAACAGGCTGCTGCAGATTACGGAAAATCTGATTAATAACTCCAGGAAATATGCGAAATCCGTGATTATGATCTGGATGACTGAGGAAAACGGGGAGATCGGGATCCATTTTCGTGATTATGGGCCGGGGATTTTGGATGAGGATTTGCCGTTTATTTATGATAAATTTTACCGCGGCAAAAACTGCGGCAGGGAACAGGGGTCCGGGCTGGGGCTTTATATTGTAAAATATATTGCAGGGCAGATGCGCGGATCGGTTTTTTTGAAAAACCATCCGGACGGGCTGGAGGCGGTGGTATGTCTGCCAAAGGCAGGTGCCGCAAAAGATTAAGGTGTTTCTTTTCATTGTTAAAGACTTCTTAAGATCTTCTTTGATAAAATACGTGTATCAAAATAAGAAAGGAATACAAAGATCTTATGAAACAAACGATACTCCAGGCAAAGGACTTAAGCAAAAGCTTTGCCCATAACGGCAGCCAGGTCCATGTCCTTTCCCACGTGGACCTTACACTGTACCAGGGGGATTTTACAGTGATTATGGGCGCATCCGGCTCCGGCAAATCTACGATGCTATACGCGTTAAGCGGCATGGACCGCGCAACTGCAGGGCAGGTGTTGTATGGCGGCACGGACCTTGTTTCGCTAAATGAAAGAGAGATTGCGAAGCTGCGCTGCACGGATTTTGGATTTATTTTCCAGCAGATGCATCTGGTCAGCAACCTGACACTGTTTGAAAATGTCGCTGTCCCGGGCTATCTGAATAAGCAGGTATCCGCTGCGCGGGTGAATAAGCGGGCCGGGGAGCTGTTGGAACAGATGGGCATTGCGCATATCAGGACGCATCTGCCGTCCCAGGTATCCGGCGGGGAACAGCAGCGGTGCGCTGTCGCAAGGGCGGTGGTCAACCATCCGAAGCTGCTGTTTGCCGATGAGCCGACCGGGGCGTTAAATCGCAGGAATACGACGGAGGTGCTGGACCTTCTGACCAGCCTGAACCGGGCCGGGCAAAGTATTTTGATGGTAACCCACGATATGCGGGCGGCGCTGCGTGCATCCAGAATCCTGTATTTGGAAGACGGCAGGGTAGTCGGGGAACTGACGCTGGCGCCTTACGATCCGAAGGAAGAAAAAAGTATGGAAGCACAGGTTCAGGCATGGCTTGGCTCGATGAAATGGTGAGGTGGCAGTATGGAAATTTTCACATTATTAAAAGCGAATATCCGTTACCGGAAAGGTCCTTTAGCCAGTATTTTATTGCTGACGGCCATAATTGCCGCTTCTTTGACAACCGTGATCAGCGCCATGGACAACGGCGGGCGCAGTATCGCGCAGGCCCACCGGACGGCGGATACCGGGGAACTTTGTGTTTATATTTCCGGGGAACGGTACACAGAAGAACTGGAACGCAGGCTAAAGGAGCATCCGCTGGTAGCAAAGGTAACCGACGAGCATGTAGCGCTGGCGGAAAGCTCTGCAATCCGGGGAAAAGAGTATAAAAACCAGATATTTTTAGCAAAGCTTCCGTCAGGCGCCAGGCTGATCCGGCCGGACGGCACGGCTTATGAAAGCGAAACACCGCAGCTGCAAAAAGGGGAAATCTATGTTTCCAAAGGGCTGCTGACGAATCTGGACGGCAGGGAAGGGGACCCGCTGGTGATCCGCGCCGCGGGCAAAGAATACCTGTTTACGGTAAAAGGCACGGTACTGGAACCGTTTTTCGGCGCATTTACGATCGGGTATAAGAAAATGTATATCAGTAGCCAGGATCTGGAACAAATGCGGGCGGATGCAGAAGCGGCGCAGCAGGCAGGGGAAGGGACGGCGGATATTCTTGCAGTCACTGTCTGGCAAAAAGAGGGCAGTACACAGACAAGCGCCATGTTCCGGCGTATGCTGAACCTGGATACCGGGATCACGGATGCAGGGTTTGGGTCGATGACGAAAGATCTGTCGGTCTATTATACCATGGTGTTTTTAAACATTGTCGCGGCAATTCTGACGGTATTTATCCTGCTGTTAACTGTAATTGTGCTGATTGTGATGCGCCACAGCATTTCTTCGGGAATCGAGATGGATGAGGGGAACCTTGGTATTTTAAAATCCTATGGCTTCGGGCAGGGGCGCATCCGCCTGGTATATGTGCTGCAGTACCTGCTGACGGAGCTGGCAGGGGCGCTGCTTGGAATTGCCTGCGCGGCCCCGCTGACCGGCAGGTTGGACCGGGTGTTTTGGCCCATTACGGCGGTTGTGGTCACAGACCGGCTGTCTTTGGGAAAAAGCATGGCAGTATTGGGCGCCGTACTCGTATTTTCATGCCTGTTTGTCTTTCTGCTGACGGCAAAAATCGGGAAAATATCACCGGTACGGGCCATTTCCGGCGGCAGGAGCGAGATTTATTTTGACAGCCGTTGGAACGTACGGATTTTTCCAAATATGCTGATGCCGTCCCTGGCGCTGCGCCAGTTTGTATCCGGCAGGCGCAGATACGGGGCGGCGGTGCTGGTGGCAGCCATTCTGACGTTTTTTATGATGACGATGACACTGCTTGCCAACCTGCTGACTTCCAAAACAGCCGTACATACCCTGGGATCGCCCTACGGGGAATGCAAGGTAAGGTTTCAGCGGCAGGTCAGCACACAGACACAGCAAAAAGTCCGCCAGACCGTAGAGCAGTACACGGCAGTTGAGAACGAATATTACTGGACGAATGTCTATTTTTCCATTGAAGGAGAAGAGACGATGTGCATAGTATACCAGGATCCGGAGCAATTTTCGATCTTAAAAGGACGTGCGCCGCTTTATAAAAATGAGATTGTCCTGACCGAGATCCAGGCACAGGAGCTGGATTTATCTATGGGAGACGAAGCCGTGGTCGGATTTCACGGGCAGCGGCAGAAATATCTGGTATCCGGAATCTGCCAGTGTGTGTTAGATACCGGAAAATGCTTTGGCATTTCCCTCGAAGGCGCAGAAAGCATCGGCTTTGACCTTCCGCTTGCAGCCGCATACAGCCTTAAGGAACCGGAAAAGGCCGCGGAAGCTGTAGATGCGTTAAATGAGGCTTATGCGGATCTGTTAGAAGCGGAGCATCAGGAAAACATACTGGATCAGACATATCAGGCGGTCATCTATGCCGTGCGGGCGGTGATATATTCCTTTTCCATTATTTTTGCAATGGCTGCTGTGCAGATGGTATGTGCAAAAGCTGTCCTGCAGGAGAAAACAGACCTCGGCATTTATAAGGCGGTGGGATTTACGGTATCCAGCCTGCGGATGCAGTTTGCGCTGCGGTTTTTGATTGTCGCGGCGCTGGGGGCAGCCGCGGGGATCTGTTTTTCGGTGTTATGTTCCGGGAAGCTGTTAAGTATGCTTTTGCGGGGGATGGGCATTACGAGCCTGCATCCGGAAGTGACTGTTTCGTCGGTAGCCGTTCCGGCTGCACTTGTCTGCGGCTGCTTCTTTGCTTTTTCTTACCTGGCTGCCGGCCGGGTGCGGCGGGTGGCTGTGCGGGAGCTGGTACAATACTCTGTCTGAATAAACAGCCGTTAGAAGGGCCATGTAATATGCTGTTGCTGATAGAAACGGTTATGGATAAGCTCCGGATTTTCGCCGGCAAATACTTTTTCAGCTTCTTTCTGGCCACAAAGCCAGTATAAAAACCATGCAGTTACATAGCCGTCTCCATAGTACAGCATTTTTCCATGGTCTGCATCGGAACGCAGAGCCATTACTTTCGGCGCATCAATAGCATCATACAGCTCCCGTACGCCATCAGGAGAAATAACATCCTTTTCGGCCGCGGCTAAAATCATCGTCGGAATAGAAGTTTTGTGCGGGTCATAATGCATGCCAAGAGCTTCCGCCAACGCAGTTTCCGTAGGAGATAAGCTGACAGCGCAGGTATATAAGTTCCGCTGTTTTTGCTCATTGACCGCATTGAACACACCTACGCCGCCTTGTGAATGGCCTGAAATACCGATGCGGCCCGTATTGACCTTTTGATAAAGGATGCTGTCCGGATTCCTGTTTTGCTCCAGCAGACAGGAAAGCGCCGCATCAGCAGAATCACCGGAACAGGTACTGGGATCTTCATTGCCGATAACGATAAATCCCCACGACGCAAGATGTTCAAAGAGCGACGGATATTATTTCTTTTCAAGTTCACCGGCCGTTTCTACCTTCTTGGTATAATTTTTGGGCACAAAAGGCTGCCTGGACAGCCAAATGAAAAATGCAAAGATAAATACAACGATGCTCATAAAAGCAATACCGATCCATTTTAAGAGCCTGAAAAGTAATTGCATGGCTGCCCTCCTTATTTCTCCTTTATCATCAGAGAAACCACCGGTTTTCCATCTTTATCTAACAACGGTGTCAATCCGCCTGCATGGCCGCCTGTATGAAACAAATAATTCACACCGGTTACTTTATCTACCCAGATTTCCGTGATCGTCATTACTCCTTGGGAATAAATGATTTCAAATCTTTCGTTTTTAGCCATTTTATGAACCTCCATAAATCTTAATGATACAACACAGTACTAGTGCTAGTATACGGGAATTACATGCAAAAAGCAATAGGCGCTTAAGAATGGTTTTTTGTGCAAAATCGCGAAACTTTGAATCTGGGAGACAGAATTGACATGGTGTTGTGCTTTTTTGGGACTTCCCGGAAGATACTGGTTAGCCAGGGAATGTGGTTAAGCGGAAGATCCTGGTTTGGCAGGGGGTGTGGCTAAGCGGAAGATCCTGGTTTGGCAGGGGGGTGTGGCTAAGCGGAAGACTCTGCGGACTGCGGCCAGGGGATGCGCCGGGAGACACACCTTGGGCGGACTGGGGCAACGCTG
>CANOET010000205.1 GCA_947564835.1 uncultured Eubacterium sp.
GGCCCTTTCCCCCTCATCCGGCGTCCGCTTAGCCACTAAAAAACGCAACACAATGATAAAAATGTTTCTTTTCTGGTTCATCCGGGTTAGGTCGATAAATTCTAATAAATAGTTTAGAGAAAAATTCAATTGAGAGGTATTTAAATATGATAAAAGGAATGGATATTTCCTCCCTGACCGAAGTAGAACAGTGCGGCGGCAGGTTTTATGATCATGGAGAAGAAAAAGACTTACTCGCGATCTTAAAATCCTACGGCACCGATTATATAAGGCTTCGCCTGTGGAATGACCCCTATGCGGAAGACGGAAGCCCGTACGGTGCAGGCTGCAGTGATTTCCGGGCGACTTTAAAACTTGCCAAACGTACTCTGGCGCAGGGATTTGGGTTTTTGCTGGATTTTCATTACAGTGATTTCTGGGCAGATCCGGGCAAGCAGACAATCCCTAAGGCGTGGCGCGGTCTGGATGAAGAAGGGCTTGCGCAGGCGGTATATGCGTTTACGAAAAAGACACTGGAAGACTTTGGCGCGGCCGGGGCTATGCCTTCTATGGTTGCTGTCGGCAATGAGCTGAGTAACGGGCTGCTTTGGCCGTATGGAAAAGTGCCGCTGTATAGAAATATTGCAAAGTTTGTCAGCGCGGGTATCCGTGCGGTTCGCAGTGTGGACCAGGGGGTTCCGGTGATGGTGCATCTGGATAACGGCGGGGATCATGAGCTGTACCGCAGGTGGTTTGACCAGTACTTTGCCAACGGCGGAGAAGATTTTACGTATATCGGATTATCTTATTATCCGTTCTGGCATGGGAAGCTGGCGGATCTGAAGGCGAATATGCATGATCTTGCGCTGCGCTATCAAAAGGATCTGATTGTAACGGAGGTCTCCATGGGATTTACGATGGAAGATTATAAAGAATATGAACAGCTGCGCGAGGATGAACGCAAAGGGTATGCGACGAGGCCGCAGCTTTTGGAGCATGTGGATTATCCGATGACGAAGGAGGGCCAGGCGGATTTTATGCAGGATGTGATGACATGCATCCGTGAGGTGCCAAAGGGCAGGGGAAAAGGGTTTTTCTACTGGGAACCTGCGTGGCTGCCGAGGCCCGGTTCGCAGTGGGCTACGCCGGCGGGGAGAGCGTATATCGCAGAACCGGGGAAAGGCGGCAATGAGTGGGCGAACCAGGCATTGTTTGATTATGATGGGAATGCGCTGCCGGCGTTGGAGAGGATTCGGGATTTTGCGTAGGGGCGCGATGAATGGGGGATTCCCGGATGAGGGGGAAAGTTGACATTGTGTTGCGTTTTTTTAGTGGCTAGGCGGACGCCGGATGAGGGGGAAAGGGCCTGGCTTCCGGCTCCTATTCCAGAATGTTAAGAATCCCTAGGTATTCTGCATTTATACAGTGGCACCGTCCGGGCGCGTCCCCTGGCCGTATCTCGCAGAGTCGTCCGGTCAGCCACACTCCTTGGCCAATCAAGATCTATCGGGAAGCCAAAAACGCAACACAATGTCAATTCTGTCACTTGGAGAACAGTCCTTTCACCAGACTTCCCATAACATAATTTTGCATCTATCAGCGATTCGTATATTGACATTATTCATTATATATGATAGTCTAATAGTGTCTTAAATGACACAAAATAAAATTCCTATTTTTTTACCCCGAAAGTGTCTTAAACGACACACTAACGGGTAAGGCTGAAAAAGCCATTCCTCTTAATTGTTATAGAAGCCTGCCCTCGTCTTTCCAACCAGGGCAGGGACAGCTTGTATTGTATTACGCAAATTTTTGTGAATATTGAATAGATCTTTTGTTATTTGGCATTGCGGATCTCATCAATTTGCAATGTTTATCGTTACCTCCTTACGTAAACGGAAATAGCAGCAAAATTCAGATTCACAAAAATTTGCGCAGTATAATACAATGCCTTCCAGGCGGGGGCTTTTGTCCTGGCAGGCGGCTTTTTACAAAGTAGTCATCCGTAAAAGTCCAAAGCTTTTCGTAACCGGCCTGGATGGCGCTGCCCGGGCTGGTTGCAGGATCTCAGAGGTGTTTTGCCTCTGAGATTTTTACTCGTATGGATGCAGATCTACGAAAGGATGATAAGCTGCGTATGAAAAACAGTACGAAAGAACAGGAAAAAATATCCCTGCTGATCCCCTGTTACAATGAACAGGATGCATTGCCGTTTTTTTACCGGGAAGCGGCTGCGGTACTGGGAAGTATGCCGTATGATTATGAAATGATTTTTATTAATGACGGTTCCGGGGATCAGACGCTGGCGGTTGTGAAGGAGCTGGCTAAGAAGGATCCGCATGTCCGGTATTTGTCTTTTAGCAGGAATTTTGGAAAGGAAGCTGCGATGTATGCGGGGTTTTGCCATGCGCAGGGAGATTTTGCGGCGGTGATGGATGCGGATATGCAGGACCCGCCTTCTTTGCTGCCCAGGATGATGGAGATTTTGCAAAGCGGGGAGTATGATTCGGTTGCGGCAAGGCGTGTGGACCGGGTTGGGGAGCCGCCGGTGCGCAGCTGGTTCGCGCGCAGGTTTTATAAGCTGGTGAACCGGATTTCGGATGCGGATATTGTGGACGGGGCCAGGGATTTCAGGCTGATGAAAAAGAAGATGGTGGATGCGGTTGTCTCTATGGGGGAATATAACCGGTTTTCCAAAGGGATTTTTGGATGGATCGGGTTCCGTACGTATTGGCTGCCGTTTGAAAATGTGGAAAGGGTCGCGGGTGAGACGAAGTGGAATTTCTGGAAGCTGCTGAAATATGCGGTGGATGGGATTATTAATTTTTCCCAGGTTCCGCTGAGCCTTGCGTCGTGGTTCGGAATCGGGATGACGGCGGTTTCGTTTTTGATGCTGCTGTTTGTTGTCGTAAGGAGGCTTTGCTTTGGAGATCCGGTCGCGGGATGGGCATCGATGATCTGTGTGATGATCTTTATCGGCGGCATTCAGCTGTTTTGCATGGGTGTGATGGGACAGTATATTGCGAAAACTTATCTCGAAACGAAAAAGCGGCCGCATTTTATTATTTCGGAAAGTAATATGGAAACGGGAAGGCATCGCGCCGCGGAAGGCAAGCCGGAGAAGTGTGGAGAAGGATTTGCAGCGGCGCAGGAAATACAAAGGAGGAGCTGCCAGGATGAAAAAGAAGAAACATAAAGCTGCAGAGGAACGTAAAAATCTGCCTGGCCAGCAGCATGTATTTGCGGAGCACAGCAAGAAACATGTTCGGATGACATCTGTCTGTATCTGCTTGCTGGCGTTTCTAGTGCCTTTTATGATTTTGTGCGCGGCGTTTGCGGCGGCTAAGATTTATCCGTTTGGCGACAAGCAGGTGCTGGCGATTGACGCGTGGCATCAGTATTATCCGTTTTTATTGGAGCTGCGCAGGAAAGTCCGGGCCGGGGAGTCTTTGCTGTATAGCTGGCGTCTGGGGATGGGGAGCGGGTTTATGCCGATTGTGGCGTATTATCTGGCCAGCCCGCTGAACCTGCTGTTCGTTTTGTCGCCGGAGCAGTTTTTGAGGGAAGCTTTTGCGCTGATGATCCTGTTAAAAATCGGGGCGGCGGGGGCATTCTGTGCCTGGTCGCTGCAGCTGATTTCGGGGAAGCGTTTGTACGGGTCTGTGATTTTTGCTTCGTTTTATGCGCTGTGCGGCTGGGCGCTTGGTTACTATTGGAATATTATGTGGCTGGATACGTTTGCGATGTTTCCGCTTGTGGCAGCCGGGCTGATGGCTTTGATCCGGGATAAAAAGTATAAGCTGTATACGGTTTCTTTGGCGGCTTCGATTCTGGTTCAATATTATATGGGGCTTTTGGTATGTATCTTTTTGGCGGCCTGTTTTTTGGCGCTGTGTCTGTTATGGAAAAGGAATGCCGGGCAGTTTTGGGAAAGCCTTAAGCATATGGCATTGTTTTCCGGGATTGCGGCGCTGGCGGGTGCGGTTGTGATTCTGCCGACGGTCGTTGCCCTGCAGCATACGGTTTCGCAGAAAAAGGCTCCTTCCGGCTGGAACGGCCTTTTGGGCTGGGCGCAGTCACTGGCGCAGACGCTGGCTTATACGGAGCCGACGGCGAAGGAAGGCTTGCCGAATCTGTACTGCGGGCTGCTGTGCATGCTGTTTTTGTTTGTTTTTTACCAGATGTCTGCGGTTACAAAGAAGGAAAAGACGGTATCGGCAGTGCTGATGCTTTCGCTGTTTGCCGGTACGAATATCCGGTTTTTGGATTTTGCATGGCATGGTTTTCACAAGCCGAACCAGATTCCTTACCGGTATACGTTTATGCTGTCATTTTTGATCATACTGCTTGCGTACCGGGTGTATACACAGCTGGATCAGCTGGAGTTTTCCGGCTGGAAGCGGGCGGGGATTGCGTGCGCCGGGTATGTATGTGCCGCCGCGGCAGCGAAAATCGCGGGCGGTATGCAGGGGCAGGAGGCAGATGCGCCGGACGGCGGAGCCTGGCCTTTGGTATGGAAAAATATCGCGCTGGCCGGCGTTTATCTGATTTTACTGCTGTTTGCGGTACGTAAAAAAATAAGCAGGGCTCTTTTTTCGTTGTGCCTGGCGGCGGCTGCGGGGCTGGAGCTGGTTCCGGCGGCAATGGCTGCGCCGGAAGCGGTTACTGTGTCTGACAGGGGCAGTTATCCGGACCGGTCTTTGCAGATGGCGCAGATGCTGGACGGATTGGCAGGGGAAGAGGCGGAAGGGGATTTTTACCGGACGGAGCTGGATAAGCGTTATTCCAGAAATCCTTCGATGCTGTACGGCTACAACGGATTTGATGTGTTTAGCTCGACGGTCAATGCGGATATGCGGGATTTGTTCGGACGGCTGGGGCTTGTGGCGGATGATAACGGTCTTTGGTATTATTACCAAAATTCCACTCCGGTGAACAATACCTTTTTGAATCTGAAATATTTAATATCCAGGGGATCGGAGGTTCCAAACCAGGAATATCTGGAACCGGCTGGAAACGCGGAAGATGTGTATGCTTACCGGAACACGGCGTATCTGCCCATCGGCTTTATGGTGGAGGATGCGATGGCGGATTTCCGGTTTGAGGGGAAGACGCCGTTTGAAGTGCAAAATCAGCTGTTAAAAACAGCTGCGGGCATTACGGAGGATGTATTTGAACCGCTGGACATCGCTTATGTCGGACATGAAAATATCGATGTTACAAGGTGGGATTACGGCGTTTACAGCTATGCGCCGTCCGCGGATGCGGACCAAGAGGAGGAAGAAAAGTTTTCCTTTTCCTATGTGATGCCAAAAGACGGCAGCGCTTATATTTATATGAATCTGAACCTGCATGAAGCAAGGGATGCCGCGGTGAAGACGGATGGCGGCAGCGCGTTTTATGAAATCGATAAGGCGAATATTTTTCCGGCGGGGACGCATCGGCAGGGGGAAGCATTTACGGCAGAGGCAAGCCTGGTTGCCGGCAGGTCCGGTGACATGCAGATTTATGTCAGTATCCTTAAGGAGGAAGTGTTTGACCAGGCGTATCAGCTGCTGCAGGACGAAACGCTGCAAGTAACCGGGGCTGCGTCCGGGAAGATCCGGGGAACGGTTGCGGCAAAAAAAGACGGCCTGCTGTATACGTCCATTCCGTATGAATCCGGGTGGAAGGTTTTTGTGGATGGCAAAAAAGCGGATCTGACACTGGTCGGGGATGCGCTGATCGGCGTCAGGCTTGCGCAGGGGGAGCATACCGTGGAGTTTACTTATGCGCCGCTGCATGTGTATCTGGGCGTATTGCTTTCGGCGGCCGGGGTTTGCTTGTTTGTGCTTGTGTGCGTGATGGACCGTAAGAAACAGCTGTTTGCCGGATAAAGCAGCCTGTCTGGCATGGAGTCAGGCAGGGAAGTGTGCGCGGAAAAAAAGACGCAGCAGGAGGGCAGGAGATGAAAGTATCTAAAAAAGCATGGCCGTTTGTGGCTGCGGTTCAGATCGTGGTATGTCTGGCTTTGGCAGCCGTAGCGGGGACAGCGCCAAAGAACAGCCAGACGGCTGAATTATCTGCAGCAGACTGGCAGTCGCATTATCTGACGTATGATCAGGGGTGGTACGCGGATGAAAGCATCGTACAGACGGAGGAAACGGTAGATCTTCTGTACGGGCCGTACCTGGCTTTGAAAAGAGGGACTTATTACGTAAAAATCGACTATACCTGTGACAGCGACCAAAGCTGCCTTGTATCCGCATCCCATGTCAGTGATGAAATTCTGAAAACAGGCCCGGCCAGGCTGTCTAAAAACCAGACCAGCGCCTCCTGGCGCTTTACGCTTGCGGATGATGTCAGTAATCTGGAAGTGCTTGTGAAATATAACGGACAAGGAAGCTTCCGTATCCAAAATATTACAATTGCACCGCACCGGGCGGGTGTGCGCAGGCTGCTTGTGATGGTCCTGTGTTTGTTTGTGCTGCTGGATCTGTATGTATATTTCAAAATTTTATGGAGACCTATTATTATATCTTCCGGCGGTTTTAAGAATCATCGGATTTCCGGTAACAGCCGTTTATAAGTTTTATGTATTTTTGATACATTTGGTTACCAGCATAACAGCCTATATCTGCTTTCAGAAAATGTTTCAGAAGAAAGAAATTGCGCTGCTGGCATCTTTGGCATATGTAAACGCCGGATACCGGATCGTAAATGTATATGTGCGCATGGCTGTGGGGGAATACAGCGCGATGCTGTTTCTGCCAATTGCGGCTCTGGCGGTTTACCGCATATACACAGACAGCGGCGCCAGCCGCAAACGGTGCAGGTCAAACGCCCTGCTGTTAGCGGCGGGGATGACAGGGCTGATCGGCACCCATGTATTAACCACGGAAATGACGTGCTTTTTTTTTGCTACTGGTCTGCATCCTGCTATGGAAAAAAACTTTGCAGAAACAGGTTCTGAAAACCTATCTGTATGCAGTTTTGGAAACAGTCATCCTGAACCTGTATTTTATCGTGCCGTTCGTGGATTACTATTTTCATGTAGATGTAAACATCCGCCACAGTATGGATGAGGGCGCGATGATGATCCAGAAAAACGGGGCGCAGATCGGAGAATATTTTGCGTTTTTTCAAAATATATTTGGCAGCCATATGGGGCTGACGCCCGGGCTGGTGCTGATGACGGCGCTGATTGCTGCAGCTGTGCTGGTGATAAACCGGCAGGCTTCGGGGCAGATCCGATTTTATACGGGCCTTTCGGTATGTTTGCTGTTTTTGGCTTCAAGGAATTTTCCATGGGATTATCTGTCTGCGCATGCTGCGGCAGGCAGGATGCTGGCGCAGATTCAGTTTCCATGGCGTTTCCTCAGCCTGGCTGTAGTGGTGCTGAGCATGCTGCTTGGAAGTATGTTCCAGCAGCTGTATCATGTAGGCCAGCCGCAGATGTACAAAAAACTCCTGCTTTTGACTGCCGGGGCATGTGCCGCAATGTCTGTATTTTATGCAAGCGATTATGTGGATGCAGGCGGAATGATTCATTATTATGATACGGCGGAGGTCAATACCTGAGAACTCTCGGAAACTCATGAAAATATAGTGAATTTGCACATACAAATAAAAT
>CANOET010000206.1 GCA_947564835.1 uncultured Eubacterium sp.
GCGCCTTTAGCTTCTGGCGTTTAGCCAGGGCGAACTAGGCGCCGCGACCGGACGGCGCCACTGTGTAGATGCAGAATGCTTAGGGATTCTTAACATTCTGGAATAGGAGCAGAAATCCAGGCCCCCGCCCCCTCATCTGGCGTCCGGGCAGCCCCACCCACACAGCTATCCACCCGGCGTCCGGGCAGCCCCACCCACACAGCCATCCACCCCCCTCCGGGAAGTTCCCCTCCAGAAAGCCCCCTTAGCCAGCCAACACATCCTGCGGATTCCAATACAAAACGATACAAACAACAAAACAGAAAGGAGCATCCATGACAGAAAAACAATCATTATTATTACTGCAGCCGCTCAAAGCCGGCAACCTGACACTGAAAAACCGCATCATGTTCCCGCCCCTTACAACCGGCTACGAAGAACGTGACGGTTCCATCGGGGAACAAAGCCTGCGTTTTTACGAACGTCTGGCCAAAGGCGGTACTTCCTATATCGTGATCGGTGATGTAACACCTGTCAATACAGCATCGCCGACGCCGAAGCTTTGTGACGACAGCCAGATTCCGTCTTTTCAAAAGCTCGCCGATGCCCTGCATGCTTATGACTGCAAGCTTGCCCTGCAGCTGTTCCACCCGGAGTACGATGTACCGGGGGTAGGCCGTCTGATTATGGGTTCCATGGCAGCGGCCAGAGAAGCCGAAGCTGCAAGAGCGGCAGGTGAAATGGAGCTTTTTGAGGAAAAGATGGCAAAATCCAATGAAATCCGCGGCCAGGCTTATGCTAAACTGCGCCATGATATGCTGTATTTTGTTACTGAAGCAACGGTAGAGCAGCTGGAAGAGATCAAAGCATCTATCGCGGCCTGTGCGGTCCGCGCACAGAAAGCGGGCGTGGACGCGATTGAGATCCATGGCGACCGCCTGCTCGGCTCGCTGTGCTCCGCATCCATCAACCACAGGGAGGATCATTACGGCGGTGTGCTCGAAAACCGTGTGCGCTATGCATTGGAAGTCGTTGCGGCTATCCGCGAAGCAGTGCCGGATATGATGATTGAATATAAGCTGCCGATTATTACGATAAATGAAGACGGTACCCAGCGCGGCAAAGGCGGTTTGCTTGCGGACGAAGCAAAACAGTTTGCAGTTATGCTGGAAAAAGCAGGTGTACATATGCTTCAGGTCGCACAGGCAAATCATACCGGAAATATGGGGGATACGATTCCGCCGATGGGTACCGTTCCGTATAATTGGGTACTGCCGGTCGCAGCTGAGATCAAACAGCTCGTTTCCATCCCGATTGTAACTGTCGGGCGTGTAGTGACTGTAGAGGCCGGAGAACAGATCCTGCAGGAAGGCAAAGCCGACCTGATCGGATATGGACGTTCCCTGCTGACTGACCCGGATATTGCGGTAAAGGCAGAACGCGGCGAGCCGGTCCGTACGTGTTTAAACTGCAACAAAGGCTGCGTCGATGCGATTCAGAACCGCAGCTATATTTCCTGTGTGCTGAATGCAGAAAACGGCAACGAATCCACCGTTTCCATCCGCCCGGGAGAAGGCACGAAAAAAGTTGCTGTCGTCGGCGCCGGCATCGCCGGACTGGAAGCAGCCAGAGTTGCGGCAAAGCGCGGGTATGAAGTGACTGTCTATGATAAAGCGCAGCAAATGGGCGGACAGCTTTTGATCGCTGCCGTGCCGCCGCGCAAATCCGAGATCCTGCGTGCCATAGAATATTATGAAAAAATCCTGCCGGCACTTGGCGTATCCATCCGGCTTGGACAGTCGCCGGATGCAGAAACCCTGAATCAGGCAGACGCCGTTATCGTTGCAGTCGGAGCGGAAAACATCACGCTTCCGGTGCCGGGCGCAGATTCCGGGAAGGTAGTTTCTGCCTGGGATGTACTTGCAAAAAAACAAACCGTATCTGGTCACTGCGCTGTGATCGGGGGCGGCCTGGTCGGCACAGAGACGGCCGAATACCTGCTGGAACAGGGTTGTACCGTATCGGTGATTGAAATGCTCGACAAAGTAGCTGCGGGGGAATCGTCTACCATTTTGCCGATTATTGAGAAAGACTTCCAGGAACACAATGTCACACAGTATACACAGACAAAAGTAACAGCTATCACTCCGCAAGGCGTTACCGCAGTACATACGCAGACCAATGAGACGGTGGCGATTCCGTGCGATTATGTAGTAATGGCTGTAGGATCGAAAAAAGCGCCGTTTTCTACAGAAGGGATGATTGTTCCGGTTACATATGTTGGGGACTGCAGCGGGGAAAAAACAGCGGGGATTGCGGAAGCAGTCAGAAGCGGGTATCATGCTGCAAATGCAATATAGGAACTAATTTCCAAAGAAGCTGTGTGGGAGAAAGGGCATATGCTGAATGGGGCGGCAGACAGTGATATTGAAGGCTGGGTAAAATCGCTTTCTTTATAGTCTGCATCGCGGTAAAAATGCGATTCAAAAAGATAGAAAGCAGAATCTTCAGGTGGATATTTTTCATCTGGAGATTTTTGCGTCATAACGATATGGCTATACGCCATATGTCACTTCCTTTATATTTTGTCAATCATTTACTGATTATGAAAACCCTGCAGCTTTTGGGGTAAAGCGGAGGGGAATGTAAATTTGAATAATTTGTGAACTGTCCGAATACTTCTTGACAGTTAGTTACTGATGCAGTATTATACTTAGGAAACTAAGTTTAAAAATAGGAAAGGAGGGAGTCTGTTGATAGCTACCGCGAGGGCAACTGCATGATAGATCAGCAAATTATCAAATAAAATCTGCAGAAAAATGGACGGATTTTCTACCGTCCGTAGCCCCGCCTGTGAGTAGCTCAAAGCATTGAAATTCTATTCGGTATATAGGAGAAAACATTTTTTGCCAAGCAATTACTTAGGAAGCTAACTAGAAGCCGAAAAATAAAACAGTGAGAGGAGATACTAATATTTATGGAAGCACAGGAAAAAGTTGATTTTCAAAACGGGAAGTTATTCCCAATGATTTTAAAGTTTTCAATCCCGGCAGCAATTTCGCTGCTGATTACAGCCATTTACAATATCGTGGACCGGATGTTTGTTGGAAATTTTAACGGTACATCTGCGTTGGCCGGATTGTCGGTCTGCTTTCCGCTGTCCTATATGATGATGGCCTTTGGGCTTACATGCAGCGCAGGCGGTTCAACCTTATTCAGCCTTTTTGCAGGTAAGAATGACACAGATAAAATGAACAAAGCTTTTGGCAATGCCTTTGTATTGGTCTGTATATTTGAAATTTTACTATCTATGGTATTGCTTGTATTTGCCGATCCGTTCCTGCGTATTTTTGGTGTGACGGATACCTCTTATGAATACGCAATCGCCTACTATAAGATTGTTGCGTTGGGATGCCTGTTTCAGGGACTGACACAGTTGTTTTGTGACTTTGTACGGGTTTCTGGTAAACCGGTGCTTGGAATGTGTGTCACCAGCATCGGAGCTGTGACAAATATCATTCTGGATGCGGTCTTTGTGGCAGTATTGGATTTTGGTGTGGTTGGCGCTGCGTGGGCAACAGTGATCGGACAGATATTTTCTATGATATTCGGAGCGTATCTTGTATTTGGAAAAAAGACAATGGTTGTAATATCAAAAAAGATATTCCGAATGGACCGTATAATCTGGCCGGAAATTATTTCCTGCGGCTTTGCTTTTTGGGTTGCACAGATGGCAATGGGATTTATCAGCCTTGTTTATAACAGTCAGCTTGGCAAATACGGCGGGGATACGGCAATCAGTGTATATGCGGTTGTGGCAAGCATCATGACATTTGTGATTATGCCGGCAAGCGGTATCAGTCAGGGGATTCAGCCTATCGTGGGAAACAATTATGGAGCCGGAAAAAACAAACGGGTTATGCAGACCTTGTACCAGGCAACCGAGTTTTCGGTAGCGATTACCTGCATCATCTGGATGATCGTCATGCTTTTTCCAAAACAGATACTTGCGGCTTTTGGAGGGAGCGAAGAAATGTTTGCAATCGGCATAACCGGCCTGCGCCTGAACTTCTGCATTACACCAATCCTGGGATTTGTCATGCTGGTAACAACATTTTTCCAGTCCATAGGCCGTCCGGTTCCCTCTATTGTAATTACGGTTTTAAGGCAGGTGGTCTTTCTGATACCGTTTATTTACATTTTCCCGATTTTTTGGGGAGTGGAAAGTATTTTTATCGCACAGCCCGTCAGTGATGCGCTTGCGCTGCTTTTATCACTGTTTTTGGTTTGGAAGGAACACAGGGAATTGTTGGGGAAGGGTAACAGTTCAGGCAGGTCTGTGCGTTAACCGCACTGACCGTATGAAAACGCGGTGGTTTATGGCATTCGGCCCATCGCGCAGCGATTTTCAATGGCCGGATGCGTAACGGTTCAATGGGGTATCTTTACTTTTTCTCCGATAGCACCAGTCAAAAATCAGTTACATAGCCCGCTATGCGCTTGATTTTTGACTGGCACTCTCGAAGAAAAATCCTGCGCAACTTGCATAAGTTATTTCTGCACAGTTCCTAAGTCAAATATTTTCCACAATGCGGACAATAATGATTACGGTACCATATAGAGGGGAGAGAACCTTCGCAATATGGGCATCTAAGGAAAATAGCTAAGAAAATAATATTTCCGATCGATACAATGACTGCTGTCATTATAAAAATGACACCTACAGCGTTCAATCCGATGCAAATACCTATAATCAGAAGAAGAATATCTATCACATTAAATATCACAGTTAGCTTTACCACAGTTGAAAGCGGAATAGGTTTCATAGTTTCCTCCATTTCATGAAAAAAGCGGATTTCTTCCTCCCCTGTTTATGATTCCCCGAAAATCTCATTGATTACGGGGATAATCAGCTTCCAGCAGTCATTGAGGATTGTCCGGAATGCCCCGTCATATATATTTGCCATATCTTAATTCCTTCCCTTCCTTTTTGTGTCTTTATCATATCATTTTTTTACCTCAAATTCAAGAATTTCACGCTGTTTATTTCATCCCCTTAAAATGCCCGAAGCATTCTCCATGTTCTCCCTGCCTTTGTCTATCCGATAATTTTTCCCTGAAAAAACAACAGGGACACATCTCTCCGTGATGCGGTCATAGATGCGCCCATGCTCCAAGTCTGCCGGATTCTGTAATTCCTTCAATGATTTTGTCCATTTCCGATTGCTGTAGTTTTTATGTTTATCTCTACCCGTTCCCCAATTGCCAAAAAACATTGTATTCAAGCTTACAAAAGGAAACAGATTTCGTGTTGTAAGTGTTACTCTACCACTTGTAAAAATAACTATTGTTGCAATCAGAATGAGCATAGGGATAATTCCTCCCCTTAGTCTATGCCCTTTGCTTTCATGCGTTTCAATTCCTTTTGTCTGTATTCATACCGTCCTACAATCCAAAGCAAAATAGTGACAATAAAGAAAACAACATGAGCAATCATAAGTTGTATAGAGTTATCCATGATTCCATAGCCAGTTATGCACATTTCCACAAATCCAAACTTTTTTATACAATATTACAGTTCACACTTGTCCAAAAAGCAGGACAGCTGCGAACTGTAACGGCATCCAGCCCATGGAAAGTTCGCCTTTGGCGAAGGGCTGGATGCTTGGCAGGCCACATTTTTTGGCCTTGTCCAAGCAGCATGTGCTTGAACAAGGTGTGAACAGTAACTATACAATAACTGCATAAAATGTCAACTATTTCATAGCTTGTACTCTCAAACGTTATGTCGTATAATTTAAATTGGCAGTCGGGAACGGGAGCATGTGCTGGATCAGGCTTCGGAGCTTATTTGGGAAAAACTGGAAGATACAAAGGAGCAGGGCGGGCTTTCGGTTACACTGGAACTTACACCGTATTCCGTATTATATATGTGAGTGTGTTGAGGAGGCAGAAATGGAACGTATATTTTTATGTGATGAAACAACAACAGCAGATACAGCCTGCGGAAAGGTGCAGGGATATTATTATCATGGTGTATATACATTTAAAGGGATTCCTTATGCCAGCGCAAAACGGTTTCACAAGCCACATCCTGTGAAACCGTGGGATGGAATCCGTGATGCGACCAGCTTCGGATATGTATGCCCGCTTCTTCGGCAGGAAAAGCCGGATGGGGAATTGAAAGTGCCGCACAGGTACTGGCTGATGGATGAGGACTGCTTAAACCTGAATGTGTGGACACCGGGAATTGACAGGGAAAAACGTCCGGTGCTCGTATGGCTGCACGGAGGGGCATTTGAAGGCGGCTCTTCCATAGAGCAGGCTGCCTATGACGCGGATACGATAAGCAGTATAGGAAATGTGGTGACAGTATCCATAAACCACCGGCTGAATATTCTGGGGTACCTGGACTTGTCGCCGTATGGAGAAAAATACCGCGGCTCTGCAAATGCTGGTACGTCAGATCTGATAGCCGCCCTGAAATGGGTGCAGGACAATATTGAAAAGTTTGGCGGAGATCCCGGTAATGTAACATTATTTGGGCAGAGCGGAGGCGGCGAGAAGCTCACAACACTCCTACAGTCGCCGGAAGCAGACGGGCTTTATCACAAAGGAGTCATTATGAGCGGCGTCATTAAGCCCGGAATGCTGGGAGCGGACAATGGGGACAGCCGTCCGCTTATACGGGCGCTGCTTACGGAGCTTGGAATATCGGAAAGCCAGACGGAGGAATTGGAGCGGATACCTTACGGAGCGCTTGCGGCTGCTTATGAAAAGACAGCTCCCAGGCTGCGTATGGAGGGAAATTATACAGGGTGCTGCCCGAAAATAGAAGACGACTATAAGGGTTCCCCGCTGAAAGCCGGATTTCGGCAGGAAAGCCGGAACATTCCATTGATTGTTGGAACTGTATTTGGGGAATTTGCTTTTTGGAAGCTCCCATATGATAAAAAGTCGATGACAAGGGAACAAGGCATCGAATTATTAAAGGAAAGCATTGGCGAGGCATCCGTAAAAAAAGTTTTGCCTTTGTTTGAACAGGCTTTTCCACACAGAAATCCGATCGACCTGACTTGTTATGATGTAATCTTCCGGGGGCCTTCCGCAGAATATATCCGCAAAAGGGCAAAAGACGGAAGCAGGGTATATGCTTATTTGTTTGATATGGATTTTCCGTTGGAATCTGGCAAACCTGCATGGCATTGTTCAGACATTCCATTTGTATTCCATAATACGCACCTGACCCCTTATGCGAATATTCCAGGAGTGACAGAGCGGCTGGAGCAGCAGATGTCCGGGAGCCTTCTGTCATTCGCAAGGACAGGAAACCCGAATCATCCTAAGATACCAAGCTGGAATGAGAGCACGGCAGATACGGAATATATCATGGTATTTGGAGAAAATACCGTGCAGCGCACCAATCTGGATGTGGAATTGCAAAAGGAGATGATTGCTGTTTCTCAGGCGCAGTTTGCAAAAATGATGGGGCAGATGGAGATTAAACACTAAAAACTGGGGGGAATTAACTTGATTAACCGGACGCCGGATGAGGGGGAAAGGGCCTGGCTTCCGGCTCCTATTCCAGAA
>CANOET010000207.1 GCA_947564835.1 uncultured Eubacterium sp.
TAGGGATTCTTAACATTCTGGAATAGGAGCAGGAAGCCAGGCCCTTTCCCCCTCACCCGGCGTCCGCACAGCCAATAAAAAACGCAACACAATGTCAATTCTGTCCCCCAAAGTCCAAATCCTGCCATTCTGCGCAAAAAACCGCTTCTAAGCACCTATTTCCCATATGCCTCATACCCGCACTCCTGCAGCCTGGCATCTTTCTCCTGCACCTGTTCTTTTAAATCCCTTGAATAATCTTTCAGCCTCTTAAGCAGCGCATCATCCGAAACCGCAAGTATTTTTGCCGCCAGCAGCGCCGCATTGGCGCCGCCGTTGATCGCTACGGTCGCCACCGGAATGCCGCTTGGCATCTGCACGATGGAATATAGGGAATCCCGCCCGCCCAGGGACGTGGTATGCATCGGAATCCCGATCACCGGCATCGGGAAGATCGCTGCGCACATCCCCGGCAGATGCGCCGCCATCCCGGCTCCGGCAATGATGACTTTCAAGCCTCTTTCTTCAGCTGTTTTTGCATATTCAAAAAACACATTCGGTTCCCGGTGCGCGGATATAATCCTCATTTCGAATGGAATATCCAGCTGTTTTAAAAGGTCTGCAGCCTTTTTCATCACCGGCATATCCGAATCTGATCCCATTACAATTCCTACTTTTGCCATTTTTATCCTCCGCCTTTCTCTTTTTATGCCTATAGATGTTTTTCCAGCGGCACATTCAGCTCTTCCGTTCCCGGAACGACAAATTTCCCGTCCCGGATCACATCCGCAGTACTCCCGTCCGCCAACACGGCTGTAATTGTATCCAGTTCATCATACGGGATCGTAATATCCGTATGACAGTTGAAATACGCTTTGAATGCATCCGTTTTGCGCAGGATGGAGCGTTCATTGTCCTTTGCAATAATCTCTTTGCCGTCCGGATTAAACACCTTCGTATCCTCCGCATGCGAATAGCACGTATCCCCGACCGCAAAATGAGGCCCTGTCTTTTCCGCAATTAAAATGGGCAGCCTCTCTGCAATCTGATAATCCCTCGCCATCCGGTAAGCTGTCGTATTCGTCCCGATTGCAAACTCTCCCATCGGAAGCGTCTCATGCTGCATCAGTACGTTTTCACGGACATAACGCCTGTTCTCCGCCGGATCGTCAAAATTTGCACACGTATAATCTGTCACCATGCCGTCTGTAAACGTCAGTTCCAGATCCTTGTAATACAGCTCATTCAGATAGACGCCCGTCACATGCAAAACCCCGTGCGTCCCTTTCAGAACCGGCGAAGTAAACACTTCCCCGACCGGAATATTCACATCCGCCACACAGTTTTCAAACGCTGTCTGCCTGCCCGGATCCTCTGGTTTTAAGATAGCTACAGACAAGTCTGTGCGGTTTTTCCCTTTTCCGCAAATACGCACCTGCTGCGCCCGGTCCAGTACATCGATGATCCGCTGCTGCATATTCCGGTAAAGCAGATAATCCAGCGTATTCAGCTTTACCGTTTCTGCAAAGATTTTCTCATAGTCTTTCCCGATCGCAGGCAGCGGATACGCAATAATCGTAAAGCTGCGCTCTTCTCCTTTGATATAACGGTTTGTAATCTGCCCGGCTTCGTTTGCATAATACACTTTCAGCTTTTGCTGTTTTTCATTATAATGCGCAGCCTCCGGCTTTTGAACCGGTGTAAACGGCTCTTCGCCGAACACCTCCTGCACCGCCGGCCCGGCAAAAACCGCTGCCAGATCCTTATATGTCTCATAGGCATCCCGCAGCACTTCCAGCCTGCGTTTTACAAATGCCTTATCCAGATAATAAGCGCTGTCGTTGCGGTGGTCAAAATCAAACTGCCGGTTCGCCGCCGTGGAATAGCAGCCCCGCTTGCCATGCCCCCTGCTTCCCATGGAAGATACCGCATCCCGGAAAACGACGCAGGACAATCCCATACCCGCGAAATTTTCCATTGCCTTTCGTACTACGCGCTCAAATCCAATCGCATAATGGATACTGACTGTCTTCTTCTTAGACAGGTCCTTATTCGTGACCTCAAACCCAATCCGGTAGCCTTCCGTAAACGTATCCGCCATCGCCTGGATCTGCTCCTGCGAAAGCCCGGACAGGTACTGCGCCGTGCGCTTTTCATTATCTGAAATATATTCCCCGTAACGGTATAAATACGTCAGATCATCCAAATCCGCATGCTGCACGATCCCGGTAAAAAAATCCAGCCCCGGATCCACGCTCTCCCGGATGCTCTGCGCCACGAGCAGCTCGCTGTAATCATGAAAATGCCAATACAAGATGTTATGGATCTCCTGATCCCCCGTCCCTTCCGTGCTGCAAAAACATGTATAGATTTCCACAAACAGCTCCATCAGCACCGTCATATCCGCCAGCCTGCCCTCAAACGCATAGGCAATCAGCGCACGGCATTCCGCATACAAAAAACACAACGGCCCGCCCAATGCTTCCCCCAGCTTTTTCACCGCATAAGCCGGATTGGCATAGCTTTTCTCATACCCGTCATCTCCGGGCAAAATATCCGCATACAGCTTTTGATTCAGCGCCTCGCATTCTTCCATGGAACGGCCCGAAAGCGCCCCTTCCTGCTGCATCTCAAGCACCCGGACCGTCAGCAGAAGAAACTCCGCCGTCTTTTGAAAATAATCCGCATAACAGGCTTCCGTCTCCGGCGCCTGCGCTGCCTCATGAATGCGCTCACAAACCAGTGCAAACCGTTCTTTTGCACGCGCATTCTCTTTTGCATAAATCTCCTGATAACTCATAATCCCATCCATCCTATCACATAAACTGCCGTCCATCCTGCCAGCATCAGCACAGACATCACGGCCCCGGCCACCGGCACCCTTTTCAGCACATTTTCCTTGCGCGCTTCCCGCACAGACACCCGCAGTGTCATAAGCGCCGCCAGCACCGCAACAATCCCGATACACCCGATCGTTTCCTGCGCCTGCCCGCCCTTCCTATAAGATACAAACACCGCATAGACAAACATAACCAGCGGCGCAAACGAAAACACGAGCGCAGCCGCACCCGGCCCGGAATGCTTTTTTCCGGTAAATTTATAATTTTTCTCAGCCCGCGCTTTTTTCTTCATCCCCTGCCCCTTTCAGTTCCATCCTGTGCCAGAGAAACAGGATCTTAAAGCACAAATGCCCCAGCATCCCGCCCAGCGTATTCAGAATCATATCATCCACATCACAGCTTCCGACCCTTGTCACCAGCTGGATCAGCTCCACCAGCAGGCTCACCTCAAAGCTGATCAGCGTCACCTTAAAAAACCCCCGGTTCCTGCGCGACAGCAGCGGAAAAAACAGCCCGAACGGTACAAAAGCCAGAATATTGCCCGCCAGATTCAAAAACACCGTAAAAGGCCCGATCACTTCAAAATACGTAATATACCGCCGTATTTCCTTTAGAGGCATCAGATTATAATGATATTCCTGCCCCATCGACGTGCGTCCCATACTTTCGGCAAAAAACAAAAAATAGACCATCAGGATCAAATAAAAGCCGAACAGCAGCCACGCCGCCATCCGGTATCCTTTTTTATGCTTTTGATAATTCAATTCACAGCCCTCAGTTTATCTTGCACCATACTGTTCATAGTATGCGTCAATCGCAGCTTTTAATGTATCATCGATCAGGATTTTTCCATGGCACGGCCGGTTATATAAATATGCTGTCACCTCCTGCATCGTAACAATCGCATTTGCCTCAAATCCATACGTTACGCGGATTTCATCCAGCGCGCTCATTTCGCCGCCCTGCCCTTTCTCCATACGGTTCAAAGAAACGATCAGCCCTTTCACCTGCACATCCCCCTGCGCCTTTAAAATCGGAAAGGTCTCTTCGATAGACTTCCCGGATGTTGTCACATCCTCAATCATCACGACACGGTCGCCGTCCTTTAAGCTGCTCCCCAGCAATATCCCGGCATCGCCGTGGTCTTTCGCCTCTTTACGGTTCGAGCAGTAACGGACATCCCTGCCGTACAATTTTGCATAAGCGATCGCCGTCGCCACACTTAACGGAATCCCCTTGTAAGCCGGCCCGAATAAAACATCAAAATCATCGCCGTAATAGGTATGGATGGCCTTTGCATAATATTCCCCCAGCTTCATCAGCTGCGTACCGGTCACATAGCCTCCGGCATTCATAAAAAACGGAGATTTGCGCCCGCTTTTTAAGATAAACTCTCCGAATTTCAGCACGTTGCTGTCTACCATAAACTCAATAAAGTCTTTTTTATATTGTTCCATGTGATTATTTTCTCCTTTATTTATAAGGTTTTTCCTGCTTTTACCCTTTCATTTCTTGAAAGTACCCGTTTTTTCTTTTTTCTTCCTTTGAAACAATTGTATGTATCTGTTTTGCTACATTTTTGACAATCAAATTTAACTGGTTTTATTTTCTCCATCCCGGCTCTTTGCCTTTTAATGAGTTACCCATATCATACAATCCTTTCTGATTTGCGAGTAAAACAAAAAGATAAGTTTAGATATACTTTGTTAAGTATAACACCAAATCTCATTACTTTCAACTCACAAATCCAAACTTTCAACAATTCATATGATTTTTCGTTACTGTTCACACCTTGTTCAAGCACTTGCTGCTTGGACGAGGCCAAAGAATGTGGCCTGCCAAGCATCCAGCCCTTCGCCAAAGGCGAACTTTCCATGGGCTGGATGCCGTTACAGTTCGCAGCTGTCCTGCTGTTTGGACAGGTGTGAACTGTAACGATTTTTCATCTATCTTGAACATCTCCTTTGCTCTTTCACTTGATCGTATGGTTGTTCAACTTTTCCTGTCCACACTTATATACTAACACCATATAAAAACAATGCTGTTTATGCAACAGTTCTGCTCCTTTGTCCTTGGTAAATCCCAAAGATAGCGAGGGCAGCAATAGAGGTTAAAACAAAAACCGCCATAACAGGGTAGCTGATACTCACGCCAAATACATTGAAAAGTTTATGAGCGCCGAATACCTCTTTTATTAAAGTGACGTTTGCCAGTCCAAAGTCCGCAAGCGGCTGGATTCTTTGGAAAACCGTATCACCCATTGCTGCCAATCCCACATTTACAAACAGGAGCGCCAGGCTGATGCCTGCCGTCCCCATCTGGCTTTTCATACGAGATGAGATAAAGCTGACGATCAGGCCGTAAACCGCACCGGTGAAAATGAGCCATGCGGCTCCGACCAGTGCAAGCTGCCAAGCCTTGCATCGGAACATAGATCTGGCGTATGTGGGAATGGATTGAATAGCAGCATTCCATCCATGCAGGCTTGCACTGGAGCTTTCGGAGTTCAAAATAAAATAGTGACATGAACATTATCTCCTTTTCTTTCCGGGCAAGTAGTTGAAAATATATAAATAGGCATCCTCCAATGTGGGTACAGCCTGCACTGCTTCACGGGCGGGCTTTGATTCATCAATGACGCGCACTTCCATATGGCCGTCTTTGGCAATGACATTGCTGATAACGGCTTGATTTTGATATTCTACAAGCTGCCCGGCGGGCATTTTCACGAGCCAGACACATCCATCCATTTTTTTGATGTACTCTGCATTGGTAAGCGTGTATTGAATAACACCGTACTCCATCATCATAATCTGCGCGGCAATGTGTTCAACATCGGAAACAATGTGAGTAGAAAGCAGCACCAGACGGTCTTTTGCATAGGCGGAGATAATATTTCGGAATTTGATACGCTCATAGGGATCAAGGCCGGACGTGGGTTCATCCAAAATGAGGATTTGCGGGTTATCCAGCAGGGCCTGTGCGATGCCAAGCCTGCGCTGCATCCCGCCTGAATAGGCGGCGCATTTCCGATCCAGATCATTCTGCAAACCAACGGCGTATGCCAGTTCCTCTATCTGCTTTCTGGCCATGGACTTTTCCATACCTTTCAGCGCCGCTGAATATTCCAGATAATCTTTGCCGGTAAAGCCACCGTAAAAGCTGACATCCTGGGGCAGGTAGCCGATTTTTGCCCGGTATTCGTCCCCCATGGCGTGAATGTCCCTGCCGTTGCATAAGACCCTCCCTTTGCCGGGACGCAGCACATCAGCCAGAATCCGTATCATGGTCGTCTTTCCCGCTCCATTCGGAGCAAGTATTTATAGACAACACCCGCAACACCCGATAAATCAAGGCTTTTTTGAAACACGAAAATTAAACACAAAGCCCTATAATCACATGGTAAACGCCTTTTCCACACGGAACGGGCGTTTTTCATTGTCGGGCTTCCAAAGAAAGGGGCTGATAACGTGGCAGTATTCCGGGTAGAGAAAAACCAGAATTACACGGTTATGTCAAACCACCACCTACGCAATGCTGACCTGTCCCTAAAATCAAAGGGGCTTCTTTCACAAATGCTATCCCTGCCCGAAGAATGGGACTACACCCTAAAAGGGCTTTCACAAATCAACCGTGAGGGAATAGACGCTATCCGGGAAGCCGTGCGGGAACTGGAACGGGCGGGCTATGTGACCCGTACCAGAGTGCGGAACGAAAAAGGGCAGCTAGGGGCGGCTGATTATGTGATACATGAATTTCCAGTGCCGCCTAAACCTATATTGGAAAATCCAACACTGGATAAGCCTGTATCGGAAAATCCAACATTGGAAAACCCTGCACAGGAAAATCCAACGCAATTAAATAAAGAACTATCAAGTAAAGAATTATCAAATACGGATTTATTAAATAACCATTCCATTCCTATCCTTTCCACCCTTTCCAAAGGGGAAGCGGCACAGCCGCAGGAACGGAAAGGAAACGGACACACCAACATGGACGCAGTACGGGCTTATGAGGAAGTCATAAAGGACAATATCGAGTACGCCTATCTGGTACAGGACAACAACATTGACCGGGGTATGCTTGACGAGATTGTTTCCCTCATGCTTGAAACCGTCTGCACCCGCCGCAAGGTAATACGCATTGCCGGGGACGACTACCCCGCCGAGCTTGTGAAGTCTAAGTTTATGAAACTGAACAGCAGCCATATCCAGTTTGTGATTGACTGTATGCACCAGAACACCACCAAGATACGCAACATCAAGAAGTACCTGCTTGCGGTTCTTTTCAACGCACCAAACACCATTGACAGCTATTACACCGCCCTTGTCGCACACGATATGGCAGGCGGCGTATTTTTATCACAGGACAAGGAGGACGACACATTATGAGTATGAAACAGGGCGCACTTGTTTATGACAAGGCAAGCGGACGCTATGACATTCGCTCCGGGCTTGATGAATATTACGGGGGCTTGCATTGCGGGCAGACATTTGAAGTCTTTGACGGGGAACAGTGGCAGGCGACCCGTATTGAAATGAACCTGCACCAGAAATGGTACTTAGTCGGTATCAAGACGGACGTACTGGATGTTGTACGGCGAATTGAGGGAGACATAAACGGCAAATTATTTTTCCAACCTTTT
>CANOET010000208.1 GCA_947564835.1 uncultured Eubacterium sp.
ATCAAGATCTATCGGGAAGCCAAAAAACGCAACACAATGTCAATTCTGTTGCCCGAAATTAGAATTTTGCCACCTTACTCAAAAAATCGTTTTTAAGCACCTATTCATATTTAAGCACACAAAAAAGAAACGCCACTGAACATCCAGCTGACGCTTCCTTTCCATATTTCTCGCAATTGTTCAGGGATCCGGCACCTCAATCACATACCGCTCAAACGCATTAATCACCCGCGTCTTCCCGCGTTCATCCTCCCGCACATGGTCCCGCCCGTAATTCATGTGTACATGCCCATGGATAAAGTACCCCGGCTGATACTTGTCCATCAGGTCGTGAAACACCTGAAACCCATGATGCGGCAGGTCTTCGCCGTCATGCAGCCCCTTTGCAGGGGCGTGGGTCAGCAGGATATCGAAGCCTTTGCTGCGCCAGATGGGGAAGCGCAGCCTGCGCACCCTGGCGCGCATCTCGTCTTCGGTAAACTGCCAGTCGTCATCTTTATAGCGCATCGAGCCGCCCAGGCCCAGGATACGGATGCCTTTGTACTGATAGACGCAGTCGTCGATGCAGATGCAGCCTTCCGGCGCGCGTGATTTATATTTTGCATCATGGTTCCCATGTACGTACAATACCGGAGCAGACGACATGGTGGCCAGAAAGGACAGGTATTCCGCATTCAGGTCGCCGCAGGAAAGGATCAGCCCGACCCCTTCCAGCTCCTCTTTGCGGTAAAAATCCCACAGCGCCTTGCATTCTACATCTGCCAATAATAATATCTTCATCAGAATCCCCCCTGCAGACGGACAAACTCTTTGACCTCTTCTTTCAGCTCGCCCAGCTGCGGGATCCCGCCTATGACATTTCCAGCCAGGTAATTCATTTTGAAAATCTCTTCCGGTTCCAGGCGTTTGCCGGCTTCGTTCGTTACCACGCCGTCCTGCCTGGTCCAGGTAAACTGGAACGGGCTGAACTCCTTGCGCCGGATCATCTCTGTCAGAAGGTCCACCAAAAACTTCGTGCCGCCCGGCAGCTTCTGGGAGCAGACGATTTCGAGTACGCCGGAGGAGATCCCCCACCAGTAATTTAACGCGCGGTTCTTATTTTTCTCCACCTCTTCTTTCCAGGTGTTTTCCATAATGCTGCGGATAATCAGCTCATACACCTTGCCCCAGTGGCAGATGGAGGTCGCGATATTTTCGACTGTTCCATCCCCAAGCTGGCGGTACAGGCCGTATTTCCTGGTCGGATTTTTCGGATTGATCCAGTCCTTGTCAAAGATCACATGCACATCCTTCGGCCAATCCTCCCGCAGTTCATCACGCATCGACCCCCAGCGCAGGTGTATATTCGCACGCGGGTTTACCATCTGTGCGCCGAGCGCAAATGCGTTGATATTGGCAATCGTGCTGTAAATCGGATAGTCGGCCAGATACCCGATCTCGTTCGTTTCCGACAATGCCCCCGCGATGACGCCCAGCAGGAATTTACTCTCATACATCCTGCAGTAATACGTACGGATCGCCTGGTATTTGGAATTGGTCGAGCAGTTGAGGATCTTAATCTCCGGATGCTTTAACGCCGCTTTGACACTGGCGTTCGCAAGCTGCGCCGGAACCGTAAAAATAATCTGGTTGCCGTCTTCAATCGCCGCTTCGATAATGTCCTCTGAATTATTGGTATATTCCGCATGTTCGTAAATCGAAGTCTTTACCCGTTCGCCGAATACCTGCTCCAAATGCATCCGCCCCATTTCATGCGCATAGTTCCAGGCGGAATTAACAACGGATTTCTCAAAAATAAACGCGATTTTCAGCTGTTTGCGGGTCTCGCTGCCCAGCACGCGGTTTAAGATGGCGCGGCCGGACGACGTCTTTTCTTTCTGGCGCGGTTCGAGAACGATCTTTGTCGGCTCGTTCTGTCCGAGTGTCAGAAATTCATCCCACATTTTGGTCAGGTTGCCCCTGATCTCCTCCTCGCTGCCGGACTGCAGCTGCCATGCCGGAAACAGCTCGATATAGGCTAAAAAAGCGTCCCCGGATGTAATATGGATCTTATCCCCGCCCTTTGCCTTATAGACCTTGCGGAAGCTTAAAAACTCGCTGCGCAGCGCGGTCCGGCTCTCGTCGCTCCACATCTGCCCCGGCTCGTAGCCGTAATTTTTGCTCAGCTTCGCATAAGACCCTTCCTTGGAAAACCAGATATCATAAATTTTCGCATCGTCATAAAAATCCATAAATTCATAATAAATCCGATTTTCCAGATCATCCGTTTTTTTCGGAATAATCCTCGTCACTTTTGCACTGATCTTCACTGCCTGCAGGCTTTTGAGCACGCTGACGCGCTTATTGCCTTCCATAATATAAAACCGGTGCATATATTCATAAGCCACGATCGGATCGCGGATGCCCTCCTCCAGCTGGGAGTCATACAAGCCGGACCATTTCAGGGCAAACTCTGTCTCATCGGACAAAAGCGGCATAAAATTATGGGCAAAGGAATTTCGCCTTCCCGCCGTCTTCGTACCTGCGACCAGATTCAGCGGGATCTCGATGACCCCGATATATTTCTCCCCCGCCGTGCGCTCATAAGGCAGAAAATCATCCAGCGCACTTAAATACGGATACTCTCCTTTATTCATAGCAGCACGATAGGCTTTCTGTGCTTGTTTATTCGCTGCCTGATAGGCTTCCATCGACATACAGACTGCTCCTTTCTTCTAATTAGATGCGATATTCCCGGTATACAGCTGGTAATATTTTCCGCGCTCCTCGATCAGCTTGTCATGATTGCCCCGCTCGATGACGCGCCCCTGTTCCAGAACAATAATGCAGTCGCTGTTGCGTACCGTCGACAGGCGGTGTGCGATCACAAATGTTGTCCTTCCCAGCATCAGCTTATCCATACCGTCCTGCACGATTTTTTCTGTCCTCGTATCAATGGAACTGGTTGCTTCGTCCAAAATCAGCACTGGAGGGTCCGCAATCGCCGCCCGGGCAATCGCCAGCAGCTGCCGCTGCCCCTGGCTGAGATTGGAGCCGTCCCCTTTGAGCATCGTATGATAGCCGTCCGGCAGATGCCGGATAAATCCGTCCGCGTTTGCCAGCCTGGCAGCCGCCATTACTTCCGTATCTGTCGCATCCAGCTTGCCGTAGCGGATATTTTCCATCACCGTAGCGGTAAATAAATGGGTGTCCTGCAACACAATCCCGAGGGAATGCCGCAGATCGTCTTTTTTGATTTTGTTGATATTAATGCCGTCATAACGGATCTTGCCGTCCTGGATATCATAAAAACGGTTGATCAGATTTGTAATCGTCGTCTTGCCTGCCCCGGTAGAACCGACAAACGCAATCTTCTGGCCCGGCGTCGCATACAAATCTACATTATGCAGCACGATTTTTTCCGGCACATAGCCAAAATCCACATCGTCAAACACAACATCCCCGGTCAGCTCCGTATAAGTGACCGTGCCGTCCTGCTGGTGCGGATGCTTCCATGCCCAAACGCCGGTACGCCCGCCGCCAGGCACTTCCACGATCTGCCCGCGTTCCTTTTTCGCATTGACCAGCGTAACATAGCCCTCATCCGTCTCCGGCTGCTCATCCAGCAGCTTAAATACACGCTCCGCGCCCGCAACCGCCATAATTACCGCATTCAGCTGCATGCTGACCTGGCTGATCGGCTGGTTAAAGCTGCGGTTAAACGTCAAAAAGCTGGCCAGCTTCCCGACGGTAAATCCGCCCGCCCCGTTCATCGCTAAGATTCCGCCGACAATCGCACACAGGACATAGCTGACGTTGCCCAGCTGCGCGGTCACAGGCATCAGGATATTTGCAAAACGGTTCGCCTGGTAAGCGCTTTCTAACAGCTGGTCATTCAGCTCCTTAAAATCCTTGATGGATTTCTCCTCATGGCAGAACACCTTCACAACCTTCTGCCCCTCCATCATTTCTTCAATATAGCCGTTCACTTTGCCAAGGTCCTGCTGCTGCGCCAGGAAATACCTGCTGCTTAAGCCCGCCAGGCGCTTTGTCATCACAAGCATCACCGCCACCATCAAAAGCGTCACGCCCGTCAGCGGAATGCTTAAGTAAATCATGCTCCCCAGCACGCTGATAATCGTAATCACACTGTTGAACAGCTGCGGGATACTCTGGCTGATCATCTGGCGCAGCGTATCGATATCATTCGTATACACAGACATAATATCCCCGTGTACATGCGTGTCAAAATACCGCACCGGCAGCTTTTCCATATGGGAAAACAAATCATCCCTCAAATGGCGCAGCGTCCCCTGGCTGACATAAATCATGATTTTGGCCTGCGCATAGCTCGCCGCTACCGCTACCGCATAAAATCCGGCCACCCGCGCAATCGCACGCGACAGCCCGCTGAAATCCGGCGATTCGCTTTCCAGCAGCGGCTGGATATATTGATCAATCAGCTCCTGCATAAACAGCGTCCCCTGCACCGTCGCAAATGCCGTATACAAAATACACGCCATCACGACAATGACCGCAAACGCATAATCACGCATTACATAGGCCATCAGGCGCCGGAAAATCTTCCCCGGGTTTTCCACATGCGGCCTGCCGCCTCTGCCGGGCCTTCCGTGCCCGCCCGGCCCATGGACTGGTTTTGCTTTTTCCGCCATCAGTGACCACCTCCATGCTCGTCAAAATCTCCTCCGCCGCCCGTCTGCGATTCGTAGACTTCACGGTAAATTTCATTGCTCTCCAACAGCTGCTCATGCGTGCCGAAGCCGTTGACTTTCCCCTCATCCAGCACAATAATACGGTCTGCCTGCTGTACGGAAGAAATCCGCTGTGCAATGATCAGCTTTGTCGTCCCCGGAATCTCTTCGGCAAACGCCTTGCGGATCCTTGCATCCGTGGCCGTATCCACCGCACTCGTAGAATCGTCCAGAATCAGGATCTTCGGCTTTTTCAAAAGCGCCCTGGCAATACACAGCCGCTGCTTCTGCCCGCCGGATACATTCGTACCACCCTGTTCAATATACGTATGATACCCCTCCGGCATCGCCTCGATAAAATCATCCGCACAGGCAAGGCGGCAGGCCCTTTGGCATTCCTCCTCGCTGGCATTTAAATCGCCCCAGCGAAGATTATCATAAATCGTACCCGAAAACAGCACGTTTTTCTGCAAAACAACAGACACCTCGTTACGCAGCGTCTCGATATCATAGCTTCTGACATCCTTGCCGCCCACCTTCACACAGCCCGCAGTTACATCATACAGACGGCTGACCAGGTTCACCAGGCTGGACTTCGAGCTGCCCGTACCGCCGATAATCCCGATTGTCTCGCCCGAATGAATATCCAGGTTAATATCCGAAAGCACCAGATGCCCGTTTTCCCCGCCGCTTTCCTCCGCCGCGGCGCCGCTGCCCTCTTGTACAGCTTCGGCCCCGCCGCTTTCCTCCGTCTTTTTGCGGTAACAAAAATCCACATGCTCAAACCGTATGCTCCCATCCGGCACAACCCGGTCCGGCTGCGGCGGATTGTGCAGCGCGCTTTTCTCATTCAGCACCTCCGCAATACGCTTCGCACTGGCCGAGCTCATCGTAATCATAACAAAAGCCATCGACAGCATCATCAGGCTCATCAGGATATTCATACAATAGGCCAGCAGGCTCATCAGGTCCCCCGTCTGCAGCTGTGTCGCCCCGCTCGCCACAATAATCTTCGCACCCAGCCAGCTGATTCCCAGAATACAGCTAAACACCGTAATCATCATTGCCGGCGCATTATAAGCCACGATACTCTCCGCTTTCAGAAACATCTGGTACAGATTCCCGCTCGCCTTCTGAAACTTCCCGATCTCATGATCCTCACGCACATACGCCTTCACCACACGGATCGCCGCAATATTTTCCTGCACGCTCGCATTCAGGTCGTCATACTTTTCAAAAACAGCGCTAAAATATTTATAAGCATTCACCGTAATCACAGCCAGAAACCCACCCAGCACAATGACCGCAATCAGATAAATACTTGCCAGCTTTACCGAAATAAAAAAAGACATAATCATCGCGATAATCAGGGAAAACGGCGCCCGCACACACATCCGCAAAATCATCTGATAAGCGTTCTGCAAATTCGTCACATCCGTCGTCAGCCTCGTCACAAGGCCCGCAGTAGAAAATTTGTCAATATTTTCAAACGCAAAATCCTGAATATTCACAAACATCCCCTGCCTCAGGTTCCTGGCAAAACCAGCCGAAGCCCTCGCACCGTACTTACCGCCCAGCACACCCGCCGTCAGCCCTGCAAAAGCCGCAACAATCATCCATGCCCCCATCAGATAAATATGCCTGATATCGCTCTTTTGCACGCCGTCGTCAATAATCGACGCCATCAGAAGCGGAATCAGCATTTCCATAATCACCTCAAAAATCATGGCTACCGGGGTCATCAAAGAATCCTTCTTAAACTCTCCTATATAAGAAGCCAATGTTTTCAGCAAACCGTCTCACCATCCTTCCCATATCTCCTGCCCGTTCCTCATCCGCAAACCAGGGCAGATCTCACATCCGCAAATCAGAGCAGACCTCACATCCCCTGCTCTTTTTGCATCACACCGCGGATTGCCGCCAGCAGGTCGCCATACTCCTCAAATGCCGGATACTGCGGATAGTCCGCCTGAATCTGCTCCGTAGTCCGGAATAAAAATCCCGCCTGGCTTGCCTCTATCATACCAAGGTCATTATAGCTGTCCCCGCTCGCAATCGTATCATATCCAATAGACTGCAGCGCCTTAACCGTCGTATATTTGGAATTGTCCACCCGCATTTGGTATCCGGTAATCTCCCCGTCCGCAGCAGCTTCCAGCGAATTGCAAAAAATCGTCGGCCAGCCCAGCTTGCGCATCAGGGGCGTTGCAAACTGTTCGAACGTATCGCTGATAATAATCACCTGCGTCATCGCACGAAGTTCCTCCAAAAACTCCTTGGCACCCGGCAGCGGGTCGATTTTCGCAATGGTGTCCTGGATTTCCTTTAATCCAAGGCCATGCGCCTTCAAAATCTCCAGACGCCCTTTCATCAGCTTGTCATAATCCGGTTCATCCCTTGTCGTTTTCTCCAATTCTGGGATGCCGCTCGCCTTGGCAAATGCGATCCATATTTCCGGGACTAATACGCCCTCTAAATCTAAACATGTGATATACATTGTGATACATACCTCCTTGAAAATCTGATATCTGCCGTATTTGAGAGTTGCTTCTTTATTTTGGCATAAATTGGGGAGATGTGCAAGGGATATTCTGAAGTTTTTCGCGGTGAAACAGAATTTGCGGTGGGCAGAGGATGTGGCTATGCGGACGCCGGATGAGGGGGAAAGGGCCTGGCTTCCGGCTCCTGTTCCAGAATGTTAAGAATCCCTAGGTATTCTGCATTTACACAGTGGCACCGTCCG
>CANOET010000209.1 GCA_947564835.1 uncultured Eubacterium sp.
GGATTTCACCTCCGCTAAAAGCGCCCCTTGAATGTCCTTCCAAGGTGTGTCTCCCAGCACGTCCCCTGGCCACATCCCGCAGAGTCGTCCGGTTAGCCACATCCCCCCAGCCACATCCCGCAGAGTCGTCCGGCTGACCACATCCCCAAAATAATCCAAGGTTGACACAAACGAGTGTTTTTTGTATACTTGTAAACAAATACAAAATGTGCTGTCCACGCAGCGGGTAAGACAGCGCAGAAAAGAGGTGTGCAATGGCATTATATCAGATCAGCAACGGGCAGATCTCCATACAGGTTGACAGTATGGGCGCCGAATTAAAATCCCTCCAGCGGATGGACACAGGGACAGAGTATATGTGGGAAGGAGATCCTGACTACTGGAAGCGGACGTCTCCGGTCCTGTTTCCGATTGTAGGAAGCCTGCACAACGGCAGCTACCTCCTGGACGGTAAGCGTTATCCGATGGGGCAGCATGGTTTTGCAAGGGACATGGAATTTCAGCAAAAGAGCCAGGGGGAGCGGGAAATCTGGTTCCGTCTGGAATCCTCCGAGGAGACGCTTGCGAAATATCCGTATGCGTTTTCACTGGAGGTCGGGTATGAACTGCAGGAGACGTCTGTGATTGTGAAATGGAAGGTAGACAATCCGTCGGATCAGGATCTGTATTTTTCCATCGGCGGGCATCCGGCTTTCCGGTGTCCGGTTGCAAAGGGGGAAAATCAGGCGGATTACCGGATCTGGTTCGATGCAAAGCAGCAAGTCAGCGCAGGGGTTATTCAGGACGGGCTGATGACGCCGGAACAGGCAGTGTATCCGCTGCAGGACGGCTGCCTGCAGGTTACAGAACATTTATTTGACCGGGATGCGCTTGTGATTGAGCATCATCAGGCACACAAGGTTGCGCTTGTAAAGCCGGACGGAAGCCATTATCTGACGGTCAGCTTTGATGCGCCGCTGTTTGGAGTCTGGTCGCCGCCTGGAAAGAACGCGCCGTTTATCTGTATTGAGCCGTGGTATGGCAGATGCGATGCGGTGGGTTTTGACGGAACGTGGCAGGAACGCGAATGGGGGCAGAAGCTGGCGGCGAAGGAAAGCTTTGCGGTATCTTATCAGATCTGTGTCTGAAAAACGGAAAAAACGGCCTGCATCCGCAGGTCGTTTTTTCGAGGAGTTTAGTTATGAAAATGTTTAATCTATAATAAATGGAATAATTTTTAGTTGAAGCCAGCGGCCAGCGCGCGCTTTGTATACCGCCAACTTCATTTGATGGTACTAAGTATACTCACAAAATGTGTCTGAAATGTGTCAAAAGCCTAAAAGAAAAATAAACAGATTCTTAATATTCTCTTTCGTCTAAAAGCGCTTTTGTCACCGTTATCATTTTTTTTGGTTCGAAATCAACCATCAGGGTCATCGGATCTTTATCCGCGGTAAAACAGTCTTCCGGCAGATAGTAATGCTTTCCGTCCAGCGCTTCGCCTGCCTCCAGCTTGCGGATGGCTTCTGCCGCGTAAGGCGGCGATAATGGGTTGCATGCGAAGTCTGCATGGATTTTGCCGGCCAGAACTGCTTCCAGCCCGGCTTTTGTGGCGTCGAAGGAGATCACGATGACGCCGCCGTCTGTCCCGTAAGAAATGCCTGCTTCTTCCATAGCCGCGCAGGCTCCGAATGCTTCATTGTCATTCTGGCAGATGACAACATCAAAATCCGTATATCTTTCCAGGTACCCTTCCATTACCCTGCGGCCGCCGCTTTCCGTAAAATCGCCGCATTCTTCCGCCAGCAGCTCCCAGTTGCGGTTGCGTGCCAGATAGCGGGCGAACCCTTCGGTACGGCCCAGCTGTGCGGAGGCGCCCTGCGTCCCGTTGATCGTCAGGATCCGGATCTTTTGTGTACCCCTGCCCTGCGCGCGCAGATATTTCTGCAGCCACTCGCCGGCCCATTCCCCTTCCCTGACAAAATCCGAGCCAAACCATGCGGTGTAATACCGCTCTTTGCAGTCAATCGTCCGATCCAGGAGCAGGACCGGGATCTGCGCATGATAGGCTTCTTTGAGAACCGCCGTCCAGCCTGTTGTCAGAATCGGGTCAATCACGATATAGTCGACCTGTTCCCGGATAAAATTACGAACGGCTTCCACCTGCACAGCCGGATCGTTATCAGCATCTACAAAATACAGCTCAAAACCGTTTTCTTCCGAAAAGGCTTCCCGGCACGATTTTGTCGCTGCAATCCGCCAGTCGGACTCATGGCCGACCTGGACAAAGCCAACCTTCACCAATGGCTCCGGCAGCAGCGCCAATGCCTGCTGTGCCACGGTAAGGCCCTCAGCCTGTCCTTGGTGTACATCGGATCCGTCAATGTCGTCCGGCGCTATATTTGCTGTGCAGGATGAAAATAAGAGCATGCACACGGCAGCCAGCAGCAGCGCTGCCTGTACGCACCTTGATTGTATTGTTTTCATAATCCACCAACCTTTTGCTCGTATGTTTCCGGATACAGGTCCACAGGATCCCAGCCCCAAATTTCAAAATTAATTATATATTCTTTTAGTTTTTTTGTCAATAATGAATTGACAACAGTTAATATATCCGATAAAATACAAAAAGACGGTAAAAGAACGTAACAGTCCAAGGATTATCCGGCCCGTTACAAAAGAACAGTAGGAAAGGAAGCATCAAATATGAAGAACCGCGCATTGCCAAGGAACGAGTACCTGATCATGGATGTTTTCTGGAACAGTGAAACGCCGCTTACCGGCAGGGATTTAAAAGAAGTATTTCCAGACTGGAATTATCCGTATATTGTAAATATGTTAACAAAGCTGGAAGAAAAACAGATGATTGCGGAACACGGAACCATCAGCTACGGGACAGGGCGCGCAAGGAAGTTTGTACCAGCTGTCAGCCGCAGTGAATATGCGGCGGGGCTGATCAGTGCCTGCGGCATTCACGATGACAGTATCGCGGATGTAACGGTCGCATTTGTAAAGGAGAGCTGCAGCGAGGGCGGCGGGGCGTATGAGAAGCTGAACCATATTATAGATGAACTGAAGGAAAAAAGTACACAGCTGCAGGGATGAGTGATAGAAAATGAGGCATTTTAATGTGACAGGTGTCTGCACCCCTTCACAGGACTATATGGCTGACATAACGGATAAAATTGTACAAATGCGCGCAATGGTAGACGCAGGCGCCTATTTTACAGTTAACCGCGCAAGGCAGTATGGGAAAACGACGGTCCTGCAGGCTCTGAAAAACAGTCTGTACAAGGATTACATTGTATCCGGAATCAGCTTTGAAGGCTTGGGCGGGATGGCATTTTCTGATGAATCCCGTTTCTGCCTTGCGTTTGACGCGCTCTTTGCAAAGAGCCTGCGGTTTTCCTCCGCTGATTCCAACGCTGTCCGGAAATGGAATGCGTATGAAAAAAAGACGGAAAATTTTATGAGCCTGTCGGAAAAAATTACAGATTTTTGTGCAGGCCAAAATGTTGTGCTGCTGGTTGATGAAGCAGACCAGGCAACGAATTATCAGGTATTTTTACATTTTCTTGGGATGCTCCGTGAAAAATACCAGGCAAGGAAAATCGGTGAAGATTTTACCTTTTACAGTGTGGTTCTGGCCGGAGTATATGATGTGAAAAATATAAAGCTGCGGTTGATCGAGCAGGGATATTCTTCGTTAGGGGACGGGGAAGCAAAATTTAACTCCCCATGGAACATCGCGGCAGATTTTCGTGTCGATCTATCCTTATCGGCAGAGGAGATCCGTTCTATGCTTAGTGCTTACGAAGCTGATCACCACAGGGATATGGATGTCAGTAAAACGGCGTTTCGCATCAGGGAATATACAGGCGGCTATCCGTCTTTGGTAAGCAGAATCTGTCAGGTAATTGATACGTGCGGGCTAGAGTGGAATGATGCCGGAATACAGGCGGCTGTTAAAACCATTCTTATGGAAAAAAATACGCTTTTTGACGATATCTCACACCATCTGGAAAATAAGCCTGCACTGCGGTCATTTATGTATGAGCTGCTCATACTGGGGCAGCAAAAACTATATGAACGCAGTGACACAATCGTTGATCTTGCGGCAACCTTTGGATGGATCCGTGAGGAAGAAGGATGTGCTGTGATCGATAACCGGATGTTTGAAATTAAAATCGCGAACTATTTTATCGCGAAAAATCTTGAACAGGGCGGGGGATTCAAAGCTACGGGCATGCTGGCAGAGGATGTGATACAGAATGGACATTTTCATATGGAGTATGCACTGCGGAAATTTGCAGAGCATTATGAAGACCTCTTTCAGCATACAGCGAACCGGAAGTTTTTAGAAGAAGATGGCAGGATACTTTTTTTAACCTTTCTAAAGCCGCTGATCAATGGAAAAGGGTTTTATCATATTGAATCCCGTACGAATACACAGCGAAGGATGAACTTGGTTGTGGATTATGGCACAGATCAGTTTATTGTGGAATTGAAACGCTGGTATGGTGGGAAGAAACAGGAAGAAGCCTGTCAGCAGCTGTATGAATATCTTAACAGTATGCATGCGCAGGAAGGATATTTGTTAACGTTTGATTTTCGGCAGAAGAAACAAAGGAAGGCGGAGTGGATCAATTATAAAGGAAAACGTATTTTTGAGGTTGTAGTATAAGGACAAACGGGTGTTTTGGACATTTAAGCGGAAAAGTTCAGAAAAAATTCACAATTTTTTACAATCCATATTTGCCTGCCCGGTTGAAATTCTGCAAAGGCCATGCTATACTAATGCCTGGAAACGCAGAATAAATCATAAAGGAGCACTGAATTGAAAAAATATACAGATCATACAACCAAAAAAATAGCGGCCCTGCTTCTGGTAACAGCGGTCAGTTTTACTTCCCTTCAGCCGGCATTTGCCAGCCGCAAATCCCAGGCACAGGATAAAAAAGCAGCGGCGGAAAACAACCTAAATTCTGTTAACAATAATATCAGCAGCATTACAAACAAACAGCAGGAGCTGCAAAAAGAGATCAATGCATTGGATGCAGAGCTGGTGGAGCTGCTGATTAATATGGATATCCTGTCGGATGAATTAGCACAGAAGGAAGTGCAGATCAAGCAGGCAAACGATGATCTGAAAGTAGCGAAACAGGAAGAACGCGACCAGTACGAACAGATGAAAAAACGCATCCGTTCGCTTTACGTACGCGGCGAAGGTTCCCTGCTCGAAGCATTGCTTGGCGCAACGAGTATGACCGATTTTTTAAACAGGGTCAATTACTATAATGCCGTTCACGACTATGACAGGGATCAGCTGGAAGAATATAAGGAAACCAAGCAGCAGGTCATAGATCTAAAGTCCCAGCTGCTTGCCGAGCAGTCTGAAATGGAGGAAATGCAGGATAATTACAAGCTGCAGGAAGACGAGCTAAAGACAATGGTTTCCCAGAAGGAAGCGACCATGGATGATTTTGATTCCCAGCTGTCACAGGCCCAGGCGCTCGCTGCAGCCTACAAAGAAACGATCCAGCAGCAGAATCAGATTATCCGTGACGAAGAAGAAAAAGAACGCCTTGCAAGAGAAGCTGCGGAGCGTGCCGCAAGAGAGGCCGCAGAGGCAGCAGAACGAGCTGCAAGGGAAGCCGCGGCAGCTGCAGAGCGTGAAGCACAGCAGAGGGCACAGCAGCAGGCACAGCAAACCCAGCAGACGCAGCAGCCGTCCTCCCAGGGTACGCCGTCTTCTTCCGGTAACAGCACACCGTCTTCGGACGGATCCTCTTCCGGGGGCAGCTCCTCTTCAGGAAACAGTTCTTCAGGAAGCAGCTCCGGCTCTGAGTCAGCTCCGGCAGTCAGCCCGTCCGGCGCGACAGGAAGTGATGTGATTAATTATGCGACACAGTTTATCGGCAACCCATACGTATGGGGCGGCACCAGCTTGACAAACGGTGCGGACTGTTCCGGGTTCGTTATGAGTGTGTACGCGCACTTTGGATATTCGCTTCCGCACAGTTCGGCAGCCCAGGCGGGATGCGGCAGAGGCGTCAGCTACAGCGAGGCCCAGCCGGGGGATATTATCTGCTACAGCGGCCATGTGGCGTTATATATGGGCGGCGGCAGGATCGTGGGGGCGCAGAGTTCCAGAACCGGAATTACGACGCAGAATGCTACATACCGGACTATTATTGCTGTGAGACGTATTATTAATTAATGTTTATAGAACTTTTTGAATTAGATCTCCTGTTTTTGCGGGAGATCTAATTTTGTAAACGGGGGGGGAGCGGCAGATCCAGTTTATTGGTTATGGAAACCGTTGTATAAGCCACCATTTTTTTCAAAAGTCACAGACATGACTTGCGAAAAAAGCAAACAGGGGTATAATGATATTTGGTGTGATAGAAAAGCAATGAAAAATGACAAAACAAAAATGAGGATGAAAAGATGCATATAAAATTAGGCAGAAATGACAAATGCTGGTGCGGCAGCGGCAGGAAATACAAACAGTGCCACCAGGCATTTGACGACAAAATCGCCCGGATCGCAGACCAGGGCCATGCAGTCCCGGTAAGGGAAATGATTAAAAATACACATCAGATCGCGGGTATCCGGGAAAGTGCGAAAATTAATATTGCAGTTTTGGATTATATCGAAGAACATATCCATGCCGGGATGTGTACGGAAGAGATCGACCAGATGGTTTATGACCGTACAACCAAGATGGGCGGCAAACCGGCGCCGCTGCATTACGACGGCTATCCAAAAAGCGTGTGTACCTCCGTCAACGACCAGGTGTGCCACGGCATTCCGTCGAAAGATGTGATTTTAAAAGAGGGCGATATCGTCAACGTAGATGCATCAACGATTTTAAACGGCTATTTTTCAGATTCTTCCCGAATGTTCTGCATCGGGGAAGTTAGCCCGGAGAAAAAGAAGCTGGTAGAGGTTGCAAGGGAATGTGTATACCGCGGCCTGGAAGAAGTCAAGCCATGGGGATTTCTGGGGGATATGGGACAGGCAGTCCATGACCATGCATATGCAAACGGATATACCGTTGTCCGCGAAATCGGCGGCCACGGCGTCGGCCTGGAATTTCACGAGGATCCATGGGTCAATTATAACAGCAGGCGGGGAGAGGAAATGCTGATGGTTCCAGGCATGATTTTTACGATTGAGCCGATGATAAATATGGGAAGGGCAGAGATCTATGTCGATGAAGACAATGACTGGACCGTATATACCGAAGACGGGAAGCCGTCCGCGCAGTGGGAGATTACGGTGCTTGTGACGGATGACGGCGCTGAAATATTGTCTTATTAGTGCCTGCATTGAAAAGTAAAATTGTATTATTTTGATACTGGGTGGGAGAATTGACATTGTGTTGAGGGGTTTTAGTGGCTAGGCGGACGCCGGATGAGGGGGAAAGGGCCTGGCTTCCGGCTCC
>CANOET010000210.1 GCA_947564835.1 uncultured Eubacterium sp.
ACAACACCCACTCTTTTTCTATTTTGTTTTTGTGTTCTTTTTTTGGTTCGGGTTTGTGTTTTATTTGGTCGTCCCCTCTTTGGGGGGGGGGGGCCGCGCCCCCCCCCCCCCCCCCCACGACTCTGCGGGCTTAGCAATACCTGAATTATACCAAATTCCGATTCAATTTTAAGTCCCGTTCCGCCAATTCAGATTCCAACTACACAGAATTACAGATTACCCAATCAGCACCCGCTTCCCCTCAAATCCAAATCCATAGCTGCGGATCCTCTCTTCTCCAATCCCTTCCGCTTCCAGCGCCGCCTGGTACCCCTTTTCTTCGATCTGCCGCAAAGCCGCCCGCACCGTATCCGCAAGATCTCCTTCATCCGCTGGATCATGCACCTTAAATTCCAAAATTACAGCATCATCCTGTTCTCCTCGCGGCTTGAGCAGCACGTCATACCTTCCGAAGCCGCTTTCCCGGTTAGACGTAATCACATACCGGTCAGCCAGTTCCACCATCAGCCCCAGCACAAAACCATGATAAAACCGTTCCGGCTCCAAACCTGACGGACGGTTTCCTGTATCGAAATAGCTGAACATCGTAAGGGCAATCCGGTTCATATATGCATTCATTTCTTTCGTATTCCCCTGCAGCAACGCCCGCACAAAGCCGTTATATTCCCGCACCGTGCGGCCGAACCATCCCCGGATCAATTTCGCGAACATCAGACGCACTTCCTTATTCGTAACAGATAATACATACTCCTCTTTTCCCAGTTCTTCATCCATCCGGTAACTGTCCGCCCTCAGATATCCGCTTGCCAGAAAAAGGCTCCATACCGCATGTTCATCCTGATCCAGCTGATCAAAAATAATCTGCTCATCCAGTTCCGTCCGTATCTGGTTCCCTTTCAGCAAATCCTCCATCGTTTCTTTGACCGCAGGGCTTCCTTCCCGGATCAGTTTTCCTGCCAGGCTGTTGCTGCTTGTATTTGCCCAGTATGCAGAGAACCGTTTTTTATCCAGATAATTTAATATGGACCATGGATTGTAAATATCCCGCTTTTTTCCAAATGTAAAACCGTCATACCAGTCTTTCACATTCTGCCGCTTTTCATATAAGCCGCATTCCTGCAATGCTTCAAAGACTTCCTGCTCTGTAAATCCAAAGCTGTCCTCATATTTTTCTGAAGTAGCCGTTACGACTTCCAGGTTATTTAAATCAGAAAAAATGGACTCCTTACTGATCCTTGTAATCCCTGTCAGCAGGGCGCGTTCCAAATATTTGTTGCTCTTAAATGCAGCATGAAAAAAACTGCGGATAAACCCTGCCAGTTCGTTCCAATAACCGGATACATAAGCTTCTTCCAATGGCGTATCATATTCATCCAGCAAAATAATTACATTTTTTTGATAATAACGGGACAAAAAACCAGACAGCATCTTAACGGAATTGACCGCCTCATAATCATTCATATCTACGGATACACGTAGGAACTGCTCCTTTTCTTTTTCGTTCAGACAGCCGCTGTCTGGTAAAAAATCATATTGATTATACAATTCTTCAATGATCTGGCAAATCCTTTTCTTTGCGCCGGACAAAGACGGCTCTTTGATATCTGCAAAGCTAAATGCAATTACCGGATATGTCCCCTGGAGATTTCGGTATTTTTCTTCCTGCCAGATGGACAGATGCTCAAAAATTTGTCCCTGTCCTTTGTAAGACAAAGAAAAAAAGCGCTCCAGCATGTTGATATTCAAGGTTTTTCCAAATCTCCTCGGACGAGTAATCAACGTTACGTCATCCCCGTTTTCCCACCATTCTTTGATAAAATGAGTCTTGTCAATATAAAAATACTGGTTGGCAATGATTTTCTCAAAATTCTGGATGCCGATCCCTACCGTTCGCGCCATATGTCCCCTTTCCTTTCCCGCTTAGCCTGTCCATCGTCCGGCGGCACATGCCGGTCTCCTTCCAGATTCAGCAGCACCCGCGTAACAAATATCCCATCCTCTGCCGCAAAATCCGTCTCCCCATGATACCTCTGCGCCGTCTTGCGTATACTGGCCATTCCGATGCCTTCCAGGTATTGTTTTTCCGTCTTTTCCTGCAGATGCCCGCAGTCCGCTTGGCAGCAGCTCTTTTTCGCAGCCCGGCGCCCTTTGTCTGCCATCCTTTCCCTGTCCATGGTATTTCTGCACTGGATCACTATCTTATGCCCCTTTTGCGAAATCCGCAGCCAGATCTTTGCCTCCCGGACACTTGAGCTGCCGCAGCTATGCACTGCATTTTCAAAAATATTCGCAAGAATCGCAACCAGGTCAATATCCCGCACCGGTAGATTCTCCCCTACCGCCGCGTGGATCTCTGTCTGGATCCCCCTGCATGCAGCCTGCCTGGCATAGGCGCAAAGAATACCGTCTACCGCTTTATTGGTGCAGAAGCTTTCCACGCGGATGCTGTCCACATCTTCCAAATACTGCTCCAGATAGGCCAGCAGCCGGCCAGTCTCCCCCTTTTGGACATATTCACGGATCAGCAGACAATGGTGCCTCGTATCATGCCGGATCCGGTCTGCTTTTTCTTCAGCCTCCCCGGCCAGGGCCAGCTGGCAGCGCAGAAGCTGTTCGTTCATCGCAAGCAGCCGGTTTTCTTCCTTATAGCCTTTTTCCTTGCCCAGATGGATATACAGATGGAAAATCGTATACTGGATCACCCCGGCCATAAACAGGCTTGACAGCAGGCGCATAATCGTTACGGCGGAAAGCTCGCGGTCCGTCGGCCAGTACACAATCAGCGCTGCCAGCAGGACGGACACAATCAGCGCCGCAACGCTGAACTTATCCATTTCACAGCTTAAAAATTCCAGATTGCTTAAAAAAATCCTGCGGAATTTCTTTTTGATAAATAACAGGATCGCCGCAGTGATACAAAAACGGATCCAAAGATCCGCCCACAAGCTGCCCCCAAACCACAGCCTGGAAATATCGACTCCAAGCACCACACATGCGGAAAGCAGATAAAAGGCAAGTGACATTTTATAAATCGACAGGTAAATCCGCCCGCTGCTCATCCAGGTGCAAAAAATTCCGATCAAAAACAGCGAGCTCAGCCCGGAATACCGAATATAGCTGCCTATATCCAGGCTGTACCAAATGCTGTAGCAGATACTAAGCAGACTCCCGTACAGCAGATACCAAAAGACCGTTTTCCGTATGCACTGCTTCGGCTGATCCAGCAGTAGAAAAACTCCCATCATTAATGCAGCGATCATCCCATTGCGCAGCAGCGCAATCCATAAAGAACCTCCCAACATTTCGCATCCCTCTATCTTCGCATCCCTCTATCATTCATTTTTGTTTGCGTATTTGGCTTTTATCATACCAAAAAATCATGTTGTACGGCTCCTTTCGGAATAATCCGTGTTTTTTCGGGTATAATTTGCAGGCTTTGTCAGCAAAATGGCAGACTTTTGATTCTGGGCGACAGAATTGACGTTGTGCTGCGTTTTTTTATAGGCTATGCGGACGCCGGGTGAGGGGGAAAGGGCCTGGCTGGTTTTCACAGGCTTTACGTACAAATCCAGCTGTTTTCGCAAGCTAACATAGAACTGGATTTCAGATATTGTAAAGCCCGCAGAGTCGTCCGGTCAGCCATATCCCCAGGCTAACCAGGTTGTTTAAAGTGTCTCTTTTCTGCTTCATCCAGGTTAAGGGAATATTTCCATAATCTTACAACCGTCATTTACCCCCCGCAGTAATATTGGAAATATTTTTCACGCAGCGGCTGATAAGCTCCCCTTGGCAGATAAATGCTCCTGGCATTATCCAGGCTGATTTCATGGGAATTTAAGCTGTCTACATGGGACAGGTTCACAATATAAGACGCACCAACTTTTACAAATTCCTCATATTGGGACAGCATCTGATACAGCTCAAGAATCGTCATACGCAAAACCGCCTGGGAACCGTCAGACAGATACAAATATTGGCGCTTCCCCTGTGCCTCACAGGAAATAATCTGATCCAGGGCCACCCTGCAGATTTTGCCGTCAATGCGCAGCAGCAGATACCGTTTCCGGTTTTCCTCGATTTCGCCCAGACACCGGTCCAGGACGGAAAACAGCTGATTTTTCGTAACCGGTTTTACCAGATACTGCGACGCATCGACACCGAATGCCGCCAGTGCATGGTCTTTGGAAGACGTCAGGAAAATAATCCGGCCCTCATTTCCCATATCACGCAGCTCCCGGGCCGCAAGCATTCCGGTTTTCTGCGGCATATAAATGTCCAAAAGCAGCAGGTCCGGCGCGTAATGATGCTCTCTGACCATATGTAACAGCTCCTTTGCACTTTCAAATCGTTCAATGGAAAATACGCATCCGGCGTGCTCCTTCTGGTAAGCGGCCAGCATATTTTCTGATTTGTCCAGTTCTTTTTTCTCGTCGTCACAAAGTGCAATCAAATACATAATCGTTATCTCTTTCGTTTTAATTTCTATCAAATTTTCATTTTAAATTATAGCATTTTAAATTGCAAAATCAATAGGAAAAACGAACACCGGGTATAGATTTTCTATACCCGGTGTCTGTAACCCATTGCCGGCGCCTTGCTGCACCGTGCAGTACTAAAATTTCCGGTGCCATGTTGCACCGTGCAGTACTAAAATTTCCGGCGCCCTGTTGCACCGTGCAGTACTAAAATTCAGGCGGCATAATAATCGCCGCAATAATATAAGCCAACACCCCGCTGCCTCCGGCCAGGCAGAACACTGCCCAGGCCAGACGGATCACGGTCGGGTCAAGATTGAAATATTGTGCGATTCCTCCGCATACGCCGCAGATCAGACGGTTCTGGTTTGATTTTACAAGTCTTTTCGTATCCATTGTTTTTCCTCCGTTTGTATGTTCATTGTTCTATTATCTGTTTGTTTCCTTCTGATTATACAAATTGCTGTTTATCTATTTTTTTGCAGTTTCCTGTTCCCTACTCAATGCAGATCTGCCCCATGCCGCATTCCAGTGTAAAAGTCGCCCCGGAGCCATTTTCGATCCGGCTCTTTTTCGCCAGGCCGCTGTAAGAACGGTCTCCAACCTCAATCGTGCCTGCCCCGCAGTGAAGCACATAATTGACGCTGTCCGGGCCGCCTGCAAGTTCCAGGTTTACCGAACCCATGCCGCACTCAATCTGCGCATCTTTTGTAATATCCGCTTCGATATCCATAACGCCGACCCCGCATTCCAATCGGGTTGTTTCAAAATTTCCATTTTCGATATCCATCTCGCCGGCTCCGACAGATGCAGAAAATACCCCCGCCGTTACATCGCTCAGATCAATCTGCCCGGCATCTGCATTTACAGTCAGCTCCTTCGCCTGAAAACTGCAGTCAGATTCCAATACCCCGGCATTGATCTGGAAATTGGCCTGGTTCAGCTGCAGATTTTTCGGAATTTCCAGATAGATTTCCAAATCTTCCCGGCTGCGGTCCCCTGAACGTGTATCGCGGATGGAAATTTTTCCTCCGTCGCATTCTGCCTGAATTTCATCCATCATCATTTGGGATCCGCTGGCAGATACAATAATCCGGCTGTCGTCTGATTCCTCGATGGACAGATAACCATGCCGCAGTTCGATAGACAAATCCGTAATACTGGACGCATCTATGGCAAGCAGGCCCATATCTCCTGCAAAATCATCTCCGCTATCATCATCCTCATCATAATCGTAGGTGTCTTCGATCTTATCCACCGTTTTCACCTGCTTCCCATGGCCGGATGTAATCCTTTGTACGGCCCTCTCCGCGCGTCCGAACATCCCGGTTTCCTCCCAGTCCCAATTCCCGCCGCCCAGCACCAGCCCGGAAATAAGCGCTGCAACTCCTACGCCGATGCATCCGGCTGTAATATATAAGATCAATCGTATCAGCTTGTTCATGCCGCACTCCTTCCCCACTGCAGCAGTTTATGCAGCAGCGCTGAAATCTGGCGCAGCGTCCATGGCAGGAATCTCCCGCACAGCAATAGCAGCAGCACCATACTGACTCCGCTTGCGGCAATCAGCAGCATTCCAATCCCTAACAGCATCAGTCCCTTTACAAGCGATAACGTACACAGCCTGACAATCGCTGTCACTGTACATGCGACACCGCCGATGACACCGCCGATAGAACAGACGCCCAATACAATTACAAGTGCAATTCCTACTCCCACTACCCCGAGCACACCAGACAATGCAGCGCCCCAGATCGGAGAAGTAAAGATTGCCAGCAGAATGAAAAGCAGCAGCTTCGTACGCCTGTCAGGCCCTCCCGGCTGCCCGGCCTGGCCCCGGCCGCTGCCATACTGGTCATAACGCCTGTATGCCGCGCCAGAACCCTGCCGGCTGCTGTCCTGCTGGTAACCAGAGCTTTGCCCGCCGCTGCCCTGCTGATAACCAGAACCCTGCCGGCTGCTGCCCTGCTGATAACCAGAATCCTGCTGGTCTGTTTTTTTCTGAAAATCACGATCAGAGAAAATGCTTTTATATCCCTGGCCGCCTGTTGTACGGCCTTTTCCAAATGCATACCGGCCGGACTGTGCCTGGTTTTCGCGTACCTGCGGCGGGTTTTTCAAGCCTCCGGCCATATCCCCGGTGTTGTTTAACGCTTCCTTGATACTGTCCGCGATGATCTGCGGCGATTCGAGTTCCTCTAAGACGGTAGCCTCATGCTCCGCCCCGGCGTCTTCAAAATAGCCCCGGTAATAGTCCATCGCCTCGTCCCGTTCTTCTTTGGGAATATCGTATAGCAGCTGTTCGAGCTGCCTTAAAAAAATCTCTTTGTTCATGCTAACTCCTCTCCCGAAAACAATGCACTGATTTTTCTTGAATAGCTTTTCCACTCATCACTATACAGACGAAGCTGTGCCTCACCTGCCGGTGTCAGCTTATAATACCTGCGGTTCCTGCCGCCGCATTCCTGATCATAGACCTGCAGGCAGTCGTCTTTTAGCAGGCGGCGCAGCACCGGATACAGCGTTGACTCGGATACTTCGATCGTCCTGCGTACATCCTGCGTGATCTTGTATCCATACGTGCCTTCTTCGTCTTTGGACACAACTGCGAGTACAATTGCGTCTAAAAGTGCAGCGCCTGTATTAAATACCATGCCATCACTCCTTGTATGTTTATATTATTTTCTGATTGATATTACTTGTTGTTTAATACTATACGTTATATAATATCATTTGTCAAGTGGTAATTTATCAGTTCTTGATACTTTTCATTACGCCGCGAAAACTGTTCGTTTGTTTGTCTGATACTGGCGAGGTGCATTAGCTGGGGGATGTGGCTAACCGGACGACTCTGCGGGTTGTGGCCAGGGGATGTGGCTAACCGGACGACTCTGCGGGCTGCGGGCAGGGGATGCGCCGGGAGACACACCTTGGAAGGACGTTGAAGGGGCGCT
>CANOET010000211.1 GCA_947564835.1 uncultured Eubacterium sp.
TACCAAGGGCTTCTAAACATTCCTCCAACGTCGCCGGAAGCCAGGCCATTTCCCCTCACCCGGCTGGTTTTCTCTGGCTTTACGCGCAGATTTGCGAACGTTTACAAGAAAACAGGCGGCAGATAGCAATTAAAATCTCATGGATTTTGGGAAATATCGCGTAAAGAATGCTATCTATCATGCTTACAAGGCCATCTGATATCCTATACATAATCGTGACACCTGATCAAGAAGATCTTAAGTGCTGTACTATGCAGCATTCAGCCTGCTGGTTAGCCATGGTGACTGCTGTGATTTTCATAAAGCCAGAGAAAACCAGCCGGAGGAGGGGGCGGGGCCTGGATTTCGGCGACGTTGGAGGAATGTTTAGAAGCCCTTAGTATTCTGCTCGTTAAAGCAGGGGCGGAGCCCAGCGGCGCCTTTAGCTTCTGGCGTTTAGCCAGGGCGAACTAGGCGGCGCGCCCGGACGGTGCCACTGTGTAAATGCAGAATACTTAGGGATTCTTAACATTCCGGAATAGGAGCCGAAATCCAGGCCCCGCCCCCTCCTCCGGCGTCCGGGCAGCCACAAAAACACAACGCAACATCAAAAAGTGTTTCTTTTCTGTTTTATCCAGGTTAGAGATATTATAACGCATAAATATGGTACCGCACAAATATATTTTTCATCTTTTTTCTTTTTATCTGCAATCGCTTTTTGGTACCAATAAAATCCTCTTGACAACTGCATTACCCAGTTATAAACTGTACATATCATAACAATACAGTTTGTAACAGATTGGTGGTGAACATTTGGAAATTATCGTAAGCAACAAAGCAAGCCGTCCTCTGTACGAACAAATTGCCACACAGATCAAAACAGCTATTATGAGCGGCGAACTAAAAGCGGGCGAAGCAATCCCATCGGTACGTGCAATGGCAAAATCCCTGCATATCAGCATTTTAACCGTGCAAAAAGCATATTCCACTTTGCAGGAAGACGGTTTTATTGAGACAACAGCGGGAAAAGGCTGCTATGTTTCCGCGCAGAACCAGGACTTTTATTTGGAAGAGCAGCAAAAGAAAATCGAGCAAAAATTTTCAGAAGCGATCGAAATAGCCCGTGCCAGCGGCATATCTATCGACAAGCTGCACGATCTGCTGGCGCTTTTATATGAGGAGGAGTAAGTGGGCGGCAATATTTCAGAAATCAGAAATCTATCCAAGGATTATGGTGACTTTGTACTGGATAAAATCAGCTTTTCGCTTCTGCGGATGAATAAAAAATATGTGGAGATCATCCGATAACGGATTTCTCCACATAATCCGATGCCGCCTGTCTGGCAAGATTATTCCGCGGCGTACCGTAAACAGATGGAAACGATTGTAACAGTTCAATGATTTATCTGAACTGTTACAAACGATTTATTTTTTTAACAGATTCACGGTTTTCTGGTCTTTGATCCCATTAAAAAACTTATCCAGAACCTTCTGAAAAACCTCTTCCTGCGGACATGCTTCTGCAAATAAAGTCATGGAAGATTTTAATTTCATGTCATCCGGGAATCCAAAGATCCGGTTTGCATCATTGGTCTCCAGTTCCAGCAGCGCTTCGGAGATTTCCAGCAGATGCGCACGCAGCAGGGGTTCTTCCATATAAGCTTTTGCCTCTTCGATATTTTGTATGGCATAATAATTACTGATTTCCGTCGAGCCAAGCCCTGCAATCTGCGGGAAAATATACCACATCCAGTGGCTTTGCTTGCGCCCGATTTTAACCTCGGACAGTGCGTTTGGATAGTCTCTGAGATGTGCATCAATAAATCGATTTAAATGTAGTGGTTCCATATTGATTTCCTCCTCGTTTGATCAGCTGAATGGTTCCAGCTTCTTTTCTGACCCTGCTATATAGTTTATACGACATGGTTCAAGAAAGCAATGCATCCGGGAGATTTTATGAAAAAAATTTGCATAGCGTTGTTTTTTTGTTAAACCGGCTTTCTCACTGCATTGTCATAAAACCGGAAATAGTCCGGACGGTGCCGGGACTGGGAATATTCAAACATTACGCCGTCACTGTTATAAGTATGGCTGGTAACGACCGCCATGCAATTATAATCATCCGCATTCATCTGCAGATACTTTTCATCAATCTGCGTCATTTTTTCTACCGTCATGATTCGTTTACTGTTTACAATTGTCATATGCAATGTCTGTTCCAGATACTGATAAATAGAATTTTCCGCAATTTCTTTTGTAAGATTCAAGACGGTGTCTTTCAAAAAATAATTATGATTCAGGATCAGCGGCAGGTCATTGATATAATGCAGGCGCTGGATATAGTAAATATCCGTTCCGGCAGAAAAGCCTGTATACAGCGCCTGTTTTTCATCAATTGCAAATTCCGTAAATAAAAGAACCTTTGTATGGGCCTGGTGGCCGTTGCGTGCGGCGGATTCCCGGAAGCTTTCGATTTCACCGATGGTAAATGTGGTCTGCGCTACCGGCTGATAGATATTCCGTACACCCTTGCCCTGCATGGTCTGCACATAACCGTCGGTTACCAGGCGGCTGACTGCGCGGCGGAGTGTATTGCGTGAGCAGTGGTAGGTCTGGATCAGCGTGTTTTCTGAGGGTAATAGTTCCTGGTAGGTGAAAACGTTGGTTTCGATTTTCTGTTTTAAGTCTTTATAAATCGTTTCGTACTTTATTCCTGGCATTTTAGTCACCTCTGTTTCATGGAGCCGGTTTGCCGGTACATTTCCGGAAGGCTCAGAATCCTTATTTGGGCGTAACTGGAAACGGAACAAAATACATTATAAAAACAGAAACTCCAAAAGTCAATGACTTGTTCAGACAAATTTAAAAATACGATTGTTTTGTTGAAACAAATTTTAAAAACACGATTGTCTTGTTGAAACAAATTTTAAAAACACGATAGTCTTGTTGAAACAAATTTTAAAAACACGATAGTCTTGTTGAAACAAATTTAAAAACACGATAGTCTTGTTGAAACAAATTTAAAAATACGATTGTCTTGTTGAAACAAATTTTAAAAACACGATTGTCTTGTTGAAACAAATTTTAAAAACACGATTGACTTGTTCAAACAAATTTAAAAAAACTATTGACTTGTTCAAACAAGTATGAGATAACAGTAGCAACAAACATGTTTAAACAAGTTGAAAAGAGGAGGTATACAAAAATGGGTAAATATGCAGAAGATGCAGAACAATTGCTGCAGCTGGTAGGCGGCAAAAAGAACATCGCAGCCGTATCGCATTGTATGACAAGAATGCGGTTTGCCCTGGCGGATCCGGGAAAAGCGGATGTGCAGGCAATTGAGGCCATGAAGGTTGTAAAGGGGAGCTTTACACAGTCGGGGCAGTTCCAGGTGATTATTGGGAATACGGTTGCGGATTTTTACAACGACTTTATAAAAGTGGCAGGGATTGAAGGCGTATCTAAGGAAGCGGTTAAGCAGGCGGCAAAAAAGAACCAGAATGTGCTCCAGCAGGTGATAACGGCTCTGGCGGAGATTTTCGCGCCGCTGATTCCGGCAATTATTACAGGCGGTCTGATCCTTGGTTTCAGAAACTGCATTGACAGTCTGTTCTTGTTTGAAGACGGCACGAAGACGCTGTGTCAGATCAGTCAGTTCTGGGCAGGAATTGACAGCTTTTTGTGGCTGATTGGGGAAGCGGTGTTCCATATGCTTCCGGTCGGGATCTGCTGGTCGGTGACCAAGAAAATGGGTACCACGCAGATGCTGGGCATTATTCTGGGGCTGACGCTGGTATCCGGGCAGCTGCTGAATGCATATGCAGTTGCAGGGACGCCCGCGGCGGATATTCCGAAATGGGATTTTGGCGGGTTCCAGGTAAATATGATCGGTTATCAGGGACAGGTGCTTCCTGCGATACTGGCAGCGTTTACGCTTGTGTATCTGGAAAGGTTTTTCCGGAAAATCACGCCGCAGGTGATCTCTATGATTGTTGTTCCGTTTTTCAGCCTGCTGTTATCGGTGATGGCGGCGCATTTTATTTTGGGGCCGATCGGATGGAAAATCGGGGCGGCAATTTCCGCACTCGTATTTGCAGGAATTACCGGAACTTTTAAGATTATATTCGCAGCGGTATTCGGCGTTGTTTATGCACCCCTTGTTATTACCGGGCTTCATCATATGTCGAACGCGATTGACCTGCAGCTGATCACGGATTATGAAGGGACGATGCTGTGGCCGATGGTCGCACTGTCAAATATTGCACAGGGTTCTGCCGTGCTTGGCATGATCTGGCTGCAGAGAAAAGACCCGCAGGCACAGGAAGTCAATATTCCGGCATGTATTTCCTGCTACCTGGGGGTTACAGAACCAGCTATTTTTGGTGTTAATTTAAAAAGGGGATTTCCGTTTGTCTGCGGAATGATTGGATCCGGGATTGCGGCAATTGTCAGTGTGACGACAGGCACAACGGCAAATGCTATCGGCGTGGGCGGTATTCCGGGCATCTTATCCATCCAGCCTGCGTATATGGCTTCCTTTGCAGCTTGTTCGGTCATTGCGCTTGTTGTACCGTTCCTATTGACAGTAATCGTCGGGAAGAAACGGCTGAAGGGGAGCCTGCGGTGCAGCTGGCAGAAACGGCTGAAGGGGAGCCTGCAAATGTTACGCCGCGGCAATTAACAGCATTTTTAACAGGTACCGCGATTCCGCTGGCAGAAGTGGGGGACGGTGTTTTCTCAGAAGGAATTATGGGGGACGGCATGGCGATTCTTCCGGACAGCGGGACATTGTATGCACCGGCGGATGCAGAAGTCGCGGTGCTGATGCCGGAATCCAGGCATGCCTGTGGGTTACGGCTGGAAAACGGGCTGGAGGTGCTGCTGCATATTGGAATAGATACGGTGGATATGAACGGGGACGGATTTGAATATCTGGTAAAAGAAGGCCAGAAGGTCCAGGCAGGAACGCCGCTGATCCGGTTCGACCGGGCAAAGATCCAGGCAGCAGGACATCCGGATGTGACGGTATGTATTATTACAGATGAAGGGAACGCGCAGGGGATACAGTTCCATACCGGAAGAAGGGTTACTGCAGCAGAGACAGTGGTGGTATCCTTCCAATAAAGGGAGGGGTACATATTCCATATCCAATTCAAGATAGTTTGTAATACAGTTTATAAGAAAGTTTCTAAGTATATTTTCCAGGAGGTATTATATGTCAGATTTCAGTAATAAAGTCGTGTATCAGATCTACCCGAAGTCGTTTCGGGACACAAATGGGGATGGCTTCGGCGATATCCCCGGGATCATTGAAAAATTAGATTATCTGCAGTCATTGGGCGTAGATTATTTATGGCTGACCCCGTTTTTTGTCTCGCCGCAGAGGGACAATGGCTATGATGTAGCGGATTACCGCAAGATTAACCCGCAGTTTGGAACGATGGAGGATCTGGAGCAGCTGATCCGCCAGAGCAAAGCGCGGGGGATGGAGCTTATGCTGGACATGGTTTTTAACCATACGTCCACACAGCATGAATGGTTCCAAAAAGCGCTGGCTGGAGATGAGGTCTATCAGAACTATTATATTTTCAAAGAAGGCACGCCGGACCGCGCGCCGACGAATTGGAAGTCAAAATTCGGCGGTCCTGCATGGGAATATGTGCCGCAGCTGCAAAAATGGTACCTGCGCTTATACGATGTGACACAGGCGGATTTAAACTGGGATCATCCAAAGGTCCGTGAAGAATTAAAAGAGATTCTTCGTTTCTGGAAGGGAAAAGGGATCCAGGGGTTCCGGTTTGATGTGATCAATCTGGTCTCCAAGCCGGAGCGGATGGAAGATGATTTTGAGGGCGACGGACGCAGATTCTACAGCGACGGCCCCCATATCCATGAGTATTTGAAAGAACTCGTCAAAGACGCAGGCATCGAAGATTACATCACGGTAGGGGAGATGTCCTCGACCTCCCTGGAGCACTGCATCCGGTATTCGGCGCCGTCGGAAAAAGAATTGTCTATGTGCTTTAATTTTCATCATCTGAAGGTGGATTACAAAGATGGGGATAAATGGGCGCTGGATACTGTGGATTATAAGAAATTAAAGGAGCTTTTTATCGAGTGGCAGACAGGGATGCAAAAAGGAAACGGCTGGAATGCCCTGTTCTGGTGCAATCACGACCAGCCCCGCATTGTAAGCAGAATGGGGGATGAAAACGTTTATTGGAAAGAATCCGCGAAAATGCTGGCGGGCATGATCCATCTGATGCGCGGAACGCCGTACATCTATCAGGGAGAAGAGATCGGCATGCTGAATGCACATTATCCCTCCATCGGGCAATACCGGGATGTGGAAAGCCTGAATTATTACGAGATCCTGCTGGCGGAAGGAAAGACAGAGGAAGAAGCGCTCGCCGTCCTGTCAGCCAGGTCCAGGGACAACAGCAGAACGCCTATGCAGTGGACCAAAGGGGCATACGGCGGATTTTCCCAGGCAGAACCATGGCTGCCGCTGTCCGCGGCATTTCGGGAGGAGATTACCGTAGAAGCGCAGCAGCAGAATGAAGATTCCATTCTTTCTTTTTATAAAAAACTGATCGCTCTGAGGAAACAGTATCCGGTAATCGCCGATGGAGACATTTCTTTTCTGGAGACTGGGACGGAAAAAATAATCGCGTATCAAAGAACATTGGGGGATCAGCGGCTTACAGTGCTTTGCAATCTGTCGGGAGAAAAGCAGGGGATCAAATTAGACGCTGGCTGGGCCGGAGATCCGGTTATACTGGAAAATTACAAAAACCGGTCGATTGCACCGCAGGAAGAGCGGTATCTTATGGAGCCGTATGAATACATGGTTCTTGGAAAGGTATCCGCGGATCAGCCCTTCAAACATCGAACGAAAAAAGCTGCAGATCACAGGACAAATCCGGACAGATTGGTAGCCGTTGATATAGACGGTACCTTCGTCCGGTCAGACTATACTTAGAGAACTCAGCGGAAAAGCAGCAGCGACAACAAGCGGCCACGGCGCCATTGACCTGATTATCCCAGGCTGCCATAAGGCGTCCGGGCTGAAACGCCTGGCAGAACGCTGGGGGATTCCTCCTGCGCAGTGCGCCGCTTTTGGGGACGGCGGGAACGATATAGAAATGCTGCAGTACTGCGGATATAGCTACGCAATGGAACAGGCGCCGCAGGAAGTAAAAAACGCGGCAAAATATGTGTGCCCTTCCTAATGAAGAAGATGGTGTGCTTGAAGCATTGGAAAAACTATTTCCATAAGCAGCAATAAAGTAGGAACCCTAACCCGGATGAACCAGAAAAGAAACATTTTTGACATTGTGTTGCGTTTATGATTGGCTATGCGGACGCCGGAGGAGGGGGAAAGGGCCTGGCTTCCGGCTCCTATTCCAGAATGTT
>CANOET010000212.1 GCA_947564835.1 uncultured Eubacterium sp.
GCCCAAGGTGTGTCTCCCGGCGCGTCCCTGGTCCACAGCCCGCAGAGTCGTCCGGCTAGCCACCCCCTAATTCACCCCAATAATCTCATCCACCGGCAGCGACAACACAATCCCGTTCGCCTCACTCTGCATCCCGCACTTCTTACTGATCGCCTGCATAATTTCTTTCTTATCCTCTTTTTTCGCCAAAATCAGCACAACCTCCCGCTCCTGCTGGATACTGATCCCCCAGAACTTCATCGCCTCTTCGCTCCCGACACGCCGGCTGTGGAACACTGTCCCGCCGGTCGCGCCCACCGGCCGCGCCGCATTCATAACCTCCTCGCTGAACCCCTGGTTCACAATCGCCATTACCGCACTGTATCCTTGTTCCATTTCTTCCCAGTCCTCCCTTCCTGTCCGTTCCTCCTTCGGCAGCTGCGTGCTTTCCATCAGACGGATCATATGCCCGCTGCAGCTTGACATATTTACGGTAAATGCGATTCCCGTATTCGGCATTCCAAGATGCAGCTTGCCGCGCAGTTTTTTTAACATTTTATCCGCCAGCGCCTTCGGCAGCATGCAAAGCATCAGATCCTTTTCGACCCCGCCGAGCCCAAGCAGATCCATCATCTCACTCGAAGCCGTCCCCTGCGCATGCATAATATACTGTACAGGCACCATTCCTTCTTTGAACAAATCGACCGCCTTATGCACCAGCTTCGGCGTTGCGATCAGAAATAACATCTGAAAAACCGGCTTCTGTTGATTGGTCGCCATCTTCCTCATCCTCCTCAAAATCAAAGATATCGTCTTCTTCAAAATCATAGATATCATCCGCCGCAAACGCAGGCTTTTGCGCCGCCGTCTGCTGTCCTGGCTTCCTGAGCGCCATCTGGTACTGGATGCCCATCATCTGCACCGCGATCAGCGGCGTCAAAGCTACCAGCGCCACCACGCCGAACGCGTCTGTCATCAGGTTGCCGCCGATCGTCTCGCACGCGCCGATGCTGAGCGGGATTAAAAACGTCGTCGTCATCGGCCCGCTGGCAACTCCGCCGGAGTCGAACGCGATACCTACGAACATTTTCGGGACAAAACGCGACATCACAAGCGCAATGAGATATCCCGGAATGACAATCCAGTAAATCGGCAGCCCGGTCAGCACACGCAGCATCGCCAGGCCTACGCTGACCGAGACGCCGATGGACAGGCAGCGGTTCATAGCCCTCGCGGATACCGCCCCGTTTGTCACGCCTTCTACCTGATGGTTCAGCACCTGGATCGCCGGCTCTGCCTTGACAATATAGTAACCGATCACCATTCCAAGCGGCACGAGCAGCCACCGCCAGAGCGCCGCCCCGATTTCCTTGCCGATAAACGAGCCGACCGGGGCAAATCCGACATTGACCCCGCATAAAAACAGCACCAGGCCGATATATGTATAGCCAAAGCCGATCAGGATTCGTTTGATCTGCCTGTGCTGGTACCTGCGGCTAAACAGCTGGAAGACTGCAAATACCGCGGCAACCGGAATCAGCGAAATAAACACTTCCTTTACATACGGCGGCATGCTTGCCAGAAATTCCCACAAAAGGTCCCTGGTCGTTACCACATCCGCAATATCCAGCGCCGTATATGCCGCCTGTGTCGGATTGAAAAAACACCCCAGGATCATTACTGCCAGCACCGGCCCGATACTCGACAGCGCGACCAGTCCGAAGCTGTCGCTCGCAGCATTCTTATCCCCGCGGACCGACGCCAGCCCGACACCCATAGCCATAATAAACGGAACCGTCATCGGCCCGGTCGTCACGCCGCCGGAGTCAAACGCGACCGCCATAAATTCCTTCGGTACGAGAAACGACATCCCGATCATCGCCAGATACAGCACAATCAGGATCGTTGAAAGATTGATCTGGAATACAATACGGATAATTGCCATCGCAAGAAAGATTCCAACACCTACCGCCACCGTCAGGATCAGCGTCATATTCGGGATCGACGGCACCTGGTTTGCCAGTACCTGCAGATCCGGCTCCGAGATGGTGATGATCGTACCCATCGCAAATCCGATCAGCAGGATCGCCGCCAGATTCCTGGTTTTGGAAATCTGCACTCCGATCCCTTCCCCCAGCGGCGTCATGGACATTTCCGCACCCAGCTGGAAAAATCCCATTCCGACAACCAGCATAATAGCCCCTGTCAAAAACATAAACATCGTCCCAAGCTCCAGCGGTACAAGAAAAATACTGATAAATAATACAATACCTGTAATCGGCAGCACCGCAGAAAGCGACTCCATAATTTTTTCTTTTAATTTTTGATTCAATCGAAATCTCCTTTCTTACCTTTTTTACCCGAATCGTATCTCCTTTCTTTTTCCTCTCTCTTTGATTTGATCCGTATATCTGAAATCTTATCTCAAATCCTTAAGATCTGCCAGCGTTTCTGTCAGAAAAATTTTTTCTTAACAGTTTCTTAGCGCCTTGCGCAGACGATTCTGATTCCATTCTCCGGAACATATTTGCCAGTACGGCTGCTGCCGCAAACGCAAGGATCACTTCTGCCGCAAACTGCGCATACGCAAGCCCGTAAAGCGGAAACAGCGCGTTCAGCAAAAACAGCGCCGGAATTTCCAGGACGATTTTACGCAGAAATGCAAAGACCAGGGATAACATCCCCTTTCCGCATGCCTGGTAGGTAATCACGCCCAGAAAATCCATGCACAAAAACGGCAGCGACAGGCACATCCCGCGCAGGAAGCTCCTGCCGTACGCAATAATCGCCGCATTCCCGATAAACAGCCCCATCAGCTCCCCGGCAAATACATAAAATGCCGCGGCAATACAAATAAGGAAGCCTACCGCAACTTTTCCTGTAAACAGCACCGTCTTTTTAGCCCTCGCATAATTCCTGCTGCCGAAATTATAACTGATCAGCGGCATAATCCCCTGCGTCAGGCCAAAAGAAACCTGCATCGGGACCATATTAATCTTGTATGCGATCCCCATGGCAGCAACTGCGTCCGAACCAAATGCTGACGTAAAATTATTCAGGATCGTCATGCCGGTCACATTCAAAAGATTCTGGATCGAAGCAGGAATGCCGACCGCACAGATCCCGGCCACAATCTCTTTTTTCGGCTTGGCCATCCTGGGCCGGATACACACGTACGTCGTTCCCCTTTTGATAAACAGCAGCAGCAGAAAATACAGACAGGCCACGCAGTTTGAAACAAACGTCGCAAGCCCGGCCCCCGCCGCGCCCATCCCAAAGTAAAGGACAAACACCGGATCCAGCACAATATTCAAAAGGCAGCCCGACATCGTCCCGATGCTCGCATGCATGGAAGCGCCCTCCGTGCGCACCAGATACGCCATAACGACATTCAAAATCGAAGGCGCCGCGCCGAACGTTACCGTCCAATGCAGATAATCCGAGGTCGCCGCCAGATTCTCCGGCACTGCCCCTAAAATATTTAAAAACGGCATCTTGAACGCTGTAAATGCCAGTGAAAATAACAGCCCGCTGAGCACGGACGCCCAAATGCCAAACGCCGAACAGCGCTTGACCGTATCCAGATCCTTGCGTCCGAGCGCGCGCCCCATCATGCTGGAAGACCCGACGCCGAACAGGTTATTCACCGCATTAAAAGCCAGCAGCACCGGCGACGCCAGCGTAACCGCCGCATTCTGCACCGGGTCGTTTACCATCCCTACAAACCAGGTATCCGCCAGGCTATACAGCACCATCACCAAGGAACTTAACACCGTCGGCAGCGCCAGTGTAACAACTGCCTTTGGAATCGGCGTTTTTTCAAACAACACCGTTTTCCCGGCATCCTCCATCGTATCCACCTCCCCATTCTTCGATCCCAAGACATACTATCCGCAATTTCATCCGGCATACCAGACCAGACAAAGCTTACAGACATTCCATCGGACATACCAGATCAGCTAAAGCCTTACAGATTTGCAAATATTTCCGTCTGTTTTTGCAGCTCCTCTACGATTTCTTTGTTAATATCCATCCTGCTTGTAATATCCGCCATATTCCCGACCAGGCTTCTCGTGCTGCCCGAAGCGCCGCTGATGCCCCCGGCTCCTTCATCAATCGCGCTGGTAATGCTTTTAATGGACGCAACGATCTGAGCCATGGAATTGCGCAGGTGCAGCGCATTTTGATGGAAGCCTTCCATTTCCCGCTCCACATAAGAAGCGTCGTCCTCGTACTGCTGCCCGGCACCTACAAAAACCCGAAATTCCGCCAGTATCGTCTCATTCATATAGTCAATCAGCTCCTGCGCATTCCTTGAAAGATGATGCACGGCTTTTGTCACTACCTGATTGACCTCCTGAATCCTGGTAGCTGTCTTTGCACACGAATCCGCCAGATCACGGATCTCAGACGCCACAACCGCAAACCCTTTGCCCGCGGCCCCCGCCCTGGATGCTTCCACTGAAGCGTTCAGCGCAATCAGATTTGTAGAAGATGAAATCGAAAGGATTTCCTTCGTAAGGCTGTTCACCTGGTCTACGCTTTTGCTGTTTTCGATCGCTTCGTTTAACTCTACCAGAATATGCGCCGCTTTCGCACGGATCACTTCCGTATTTGATTGCGCCGTCCGTTCCATCTCACTTGCCCGCTTTTTCATCGCTGAAGCATAAGCGGTAATCTCCCCGCATTCCGTAACCATGGCATTGACATCCCCGTCCACATCGGAAGCATTTGTACTGATCCTGGACGCATTCTGCGCTATCTGCTGAATCGCTGCCGACAATGCCTCCATAATACCGTGCAGGTCTTTGGTGCTCTTGCTGGATACCCTTGTCCTGCCGAGCACTTCGCCGACCACCGAATTGATCCGTTCGGAGCTGCCCTGCAGCGTCTGCATCATTTGCTTGATCGGTTTTACGACATAAGTCAGAATGATACTGACCGCCGCGGCAACCAGGATCAGATCTGCCACGATCGCTATCCCTGTAATGACAATTGATGAAGCATATACATCCATAAGCCTCTGCCTGGCTTGGGAAGTCCTTGCCTCAATCGCCTCTGTCAATTTCACGATCTGTTCTTCCGCCGCGGTCCCGTAAACCGCCACCTCATCATTGGCACAGGTATACGCTTCCTGCGTCCTGCTGTCTGCACTCGCACATACCAGCCTCACCAGCGCATGTTTAAACTCCTGATAATTTTCCATCAATCTGTTATAAACAGCTGCTCCTTCTTCCTCTATATATTCCTGATACCGTTCCAGCTGAGCATCCAGCGCCGCTTCCTCTTCCTTGATCTGCGAAGCAACCGTAATCATCGTACGATAATCCGTAGCCACAATATGCGAAAGCGCCATTTTATGTATATTCAGCATAGAACAGCGGATTTCCGCCAGATCCGCCGCCCCGGCCATCTGTGTATCCACAATCCCGGCTGCATTGGAATTTACCCTTCGGATATTATATACAGATAAAATATTTGAAATCAACGCCACAATTCCAAGTAAAACAATCGGTATCATCAGGCGTTTTTGAATACTCAGCCTGCTTTTCATAAAATCGTACCCTCCTTATCTCGCCATAACCAATACTGCCATACAGCCAATCCTGCAAAACCTGCTCCGCCATACCGCTATCTTGCCATAACCTGCTCCGCCATACTGCTATCTTGCCATAACCTGCTCCACCATACGGTCCAGCTGTTTTTGAAGATCCTCCCCCGTAGGATTGCCAAGCGCCATATTTTCCGCAAACGTCTCGACCGGTTCCCAGAATTTCCCGCTGACCCTCTGCAGCTGGGAATATTCCGACTGCGCCAGCAGCGCTGCAATCGCAGGAGCCTCCTGCACCTGTGCAGACTCCGCCGCCCGCCGGTTCGACGGACCCTGCCCGCGCAGCTCAAACCGCAGCTGCTGGTTCTGCTCGCTGACAATCCATTCCGCCAGCCTTGCAGCCCATTCCGGATACTTCGAATAAGCATTTACCCCGATCAGCTTACAGCCCGCAAAAGACGCCATCTGCACCTGCCGGCCCGCACACATATACGAAGGCATCTTCGCGGCGCCCGTCAGCTCACCCCAGGTCTGCTGCACCGCAACTGCGTTCCATACCCCGCTGATCCCTGCAATCACCGATCCATCCTGCACACCCTTTAAGAACTCCTCATCCTTGCGGTTCGAAAATCCCGGGCTTTTCGCAATCTCCAGCATAGACTGCGCGACATCCACCCCTTTTATCGCACCCTCCTTCTGGTTCCAGGTACAAAAATTCGTAATCCCATCTGTATTCAGCCCGACTTCCATCCCGGTATTCCCAAAAAAGGCATACACATACCAGGCCGAAGACCAGTCCATAGCCACATACTTCCCATTATCCGCCGCAATCTCCAGCATCCGTTCCAGTGACAGGACATCTTCCTCGGTAAAAAATTCCTTATTATAATACAAAAAATACCCATTATCCGCCGTCAGCGGATACGCATACATGGTATCATCGACTGAAGCCGCCTCCACCGCCCGCGGCAGATGCTCCGCCCGCAGCACATCCGCAGCTTCCACCGGCTCCACCGCACCCGCAGCCGCCAGCGCATTCAGCTGGTCATCCGCAAATGCAAATACATCCGGACCATCCTCCAATGCGCCGAGCAGCGCATCCTTACAGCCAGACTCCCCTTGTACACCGTATGTAATCTGCAAATCAGCCTGCTCTTGATATTCCTCCTGAAAACTCTGGATCACCTGCCCCATCAGCTCCGTATCCTCCTGCGCTCCCCAGACCGTCAGGCTGACCTGCTCTTTCTTTTCCTGCTCTTTCTTTTCCTGGTTCTCCTCTTCATCCGCAGATACTTCCGGCTCTTCCTGCTTTTTCGGATCCTTCTCATCACCCGTCCCGCACCCGGCAGCGGCAGCCGCACAGACAGACAACAGCAGGGACAGCCTGCGTATACCTTTCCATTGATATCTCCTGATTCTTCGATCTGCTGCTTTCACTTCTTTCATTCCTCCCCTGTTTCCTGGCACATCAAAACCTGACAGCCGCGGGTTTCCTGCAAAACGAGGATTCCGGGCTATGTCATTTTCTGGATAATTACAGTTAGTATAACATATGTTCGCTTTTTCATCTACACTTTCGTGGAAAATTTCTTTGCTGTAACAATCATGGGCCTGGATGAATCAGAAAAGAAATGCTTTCGGCATTGTGCTGCGTTTTGTGGATTCCTAAAAGATCTTGGTTTGTCAAGGGGATGTGGCTGGCCGGACGACGATTCTGCGGGCAGGGGATGTGGCTAGCCGGACGACTCTGCGGGCAGCGGCCAGGAGATGCGCCGGGAGACACACCTTGGAAGGACGTTCAAGGGGCGCTTTTAGCGGAGG
>CANOET010000213.1 GCA_947564835.1 uncultured Eubacterium sp.
TCAGACAGCTGCAACTAGGCAGCGTATGCTAAATTATCGTTAGCGTTTAATTTTAATTTTGAGAGTTAACGCATCTCCTGCGGCTCGCTTCTCCAGCTTTAAAACCCCTGTCGAAACCTTTACTATCCCATGTGAAATTGTTTGTAGCTTCTTTTATTATAGACCTGGGGGAATGGAAAAGTCAATTAAAATTTTATAAATTTTCGAAAGGCATTATTGGGGATTTCCGAAAGATATTGGTTGGCCGGGGGGGGGAGGGTGTGGCTAACCGGACGACTCTGCGGGCTTTCGAACAGCTGTATTTACGTTTCATGTAAAACCGGCGTCCGCATAGCCTATAAAAAACGCAGCACATTTTCAAGAGTACTTCTTTCCTGGTTAATTCAAAAAAATGATTTCTTACTTAAAAAGGCAGACAATTTTTATCTTGATTATACTCCGTTAAAATGGTATGCTGACAAATTTAACAATCTATGTTACAATGGAAAAATAATCCTACGCCAAATCATGGCTATGATTATCGCAAATCAGGAGTATGTATGCCCCTGATGTAACTGTTAACGGTTCGCTTGTTGATTTTTTCAAGGGAACATCAGCCAACCGGTCCTAAGAGAAGAGGACCGGCCCGAAGAATAGGAGGGGTTTTTATGCACTTTAAACGGAAAAGTGTAAAATGTGCGCTTGCACTCGTGCTGGCTATTGCAATGCTGTTTTCAACTGCAGGAATAGCTACGATGACAGCAGCCACTGATCCGCGCGACCAGCCGCAGACACAGGTCTTTCACCGACCGATCACGACCGAATCCGCTATATCGGCAACTGCTGTCAGCCAGCCTGCTCTGGCAGTCACCGGATCATCGATCCAAGTTGACGAAGAATTGCCGGAGGAAGAACTGGAAGAGGATGATTTTACCGTCATGATGCCAATTTGGTCAGACGCTCCATCTCCGGTTGAAACAGAAATCCGTGCGAGTGAGCTGAACAGCCAGATTTCCCTGATGGCGGACGGCGCATGCCCGTCATATGAGGAAGCGTACAATGCAATGAACGCGTTCCAAAGCCAGGAAGGATACCGCGAAGGTACTCCTTGGACGAACTTTACCCCATATGGAAAAGACAGCCCGACCAACCAGGATGCTTACTGGTTTAAAGGCGGCAGCGTCAAAGGGGCCAGCGGCGGCGTAGGCTGCGCGGCTTTTGTATTTATTCTTAGCGATGCAGCTTTTGGCAGTCTGCCGGCAAGGACGATCGACAACGGCGGCTTTACTTATGAACAGATCAAAGTCGGTGATATTTTGCGCGTGAATAACAGCCATTTTGTGATCGTTATGCAAAAGAGCGCAGGCGGTGTCACTGTCGCAGAAGGGAACTACAACAAATCCGTGCATTGGGGCCGCGCGATGGGAAAAGACGAGGTAATGGCAGCGAACTTTATCGTTACCCGTTATCCTGAAGGATATGTTGATGCAAGCGACAGTGAAGCTGATACACAGGTAAAGCAGGGAACGGAAGAAAACGGTCTGAACTGGACACTCACCAAGTCTGGTGTTTTAACAATTTCCGGAAATGGAGCAATGCTGGATTATTCGTTTAACGACAGCAAAATGCCTTCATGGAATGATGAAACTTTTAACACGGTTGTTATCGAAAATGGTGTTACCAGTATCGGCGACTACGCATTTTACCAGAAAGCATCGCTGCTCAGTGTGCAAATCCCAGACAGTGTTACCAAAATTGGAATAAACGCATTCCGTGAGTCTGGTTTGGTAGGTATTACGATTCCGGGCGGCGTTTCCAGTATCGGTGATGATGCATTTAACAAATGCAGAAATCTGACTTCTGCTACTTTCAATGAAGGTCTAAATACAATCGGAGAACGGGCATTTCAAGGCTGTACCAGCCTGACCTATGCCGATTTTCCAACCAGTATTACCTCCGTTGGGGCCGGAGCATTCACAAGCTGTGAAAACATTGTCAGTGTTCGTTTTAAACCAGGAACTGGTGATGTCAATATGGGAGCCAATACCTTTACTCAATGTTACAGATTATCATCTGTTGTTTTGCCGCAAAAGTTAACTGCTATTAGTTCTGGAATGTTTTCTTCTTGTAAGATTCTATCTACACTCTATATTCCAGCCAGCGTCACCAAAATCGGTGCCGTAACAGAGGAAAGCCCGTTTACTTCAGCCGGGATTTTACAGATCAATTTTGGCGGCAGCGAAGCTGCATGGAATAAGATGATTACCCTAGCAATTAGCGGAACCTTGCAACAATATGGTACAAAGATATCCTTCGATATACCATTCACCGATCCTTTCGCCAAAGATCCGAACGATCCTGGAGATTTGATCCCAGACGATGCCGGCGAAAATCCACCGGCAGACGGACATCAGCATAACTGGCTGACAGAATGGGCACACGATGCCGATTCCCACTGGCATGAATGCGGTGCTGAAAATTGCACTGCAGCGGAAAATAGCCAGAAAGACAGTTATGGAGTCCATACTTACGGAAATTGGGTTATCGATACCGCGGCAACTGCTGCCCAAGCAGGAAGCAGACATCGGAATTGCAGCGTTTGCGGATACCAGCAGACAGAAAGCATCCCGGCTACCGGCGGCTCAAGCAGCTCAGGCAGTTCAGGCAGCTCAGGCAGCAGTTCAGGCAGTTCGGGCAACAGCTCAGGCGGATCCTGGTATCCGGGCAGTTCAGGCGGATCCTGGTATCCAGGCAGTTCGGGCGGAACGAGCGGATCCAGCAACCCGGCTCCTTCTGAAACTACCGAAAACGATGCAAATACTGACAACGACGCAAACACCGGAGACGATGACACAGACGACACAAACGATACCGGAAGTACGGGTGATACCGGCACAGATCCAACTCCGGCGCCTGAACCTGACGGCAGCAATAACACTTTGAACGATCCGGACAAAACTGAGGCTGAAACAGATCATACTACCGTGGTTACCAGCAAACAGAAAAAGCAGTTCAAGACAACGATGCAAACTCAAATGAGCAAGCAGATGAAGCCTCAGCTGAAAAAGCAGATGAAAACCGCCCTGAAGAAACAGGCTAAGAAACTGTCTAACAAGCAGCTCAAAGCAAAACTTCAAAAGCAGTTAAAATCAGACCTCAAAGTCCAGCTAAAGGCAAAGCTGAAAAAGCAGATGAAAAAACAATACGGCAAAGAGCTCGGCGAACAATTTACGGATCTTTTCAACCAACAGTTCAATGCAATATTTAAAGAACTATACGAAACGCAGTTCAATAAATACTATAAACAATTAACCAAATAGACGAATGGCTGCAGCCTTTCGTCTGACAAATAAGGCAGCTTCCCCGGAAGCTGCCTTATTTTATTACAACCCTCATCCCTGCTATTACAATTCTCATCCCTGTTCCTGCTGCCGGAAAGCCCCAGGCGGCATCCCAAACTGCTGCCGGAACATTTTTGTAAAATAACTTTGATCCGCAAACCCGCAGCAAACACAGATTTGCGAAACAGGCACCGTCGTTTCCGCCAGCAGTTGTTTTGCCTTCTGCAGCCGCAGCGTATTCAGATACCGTTTCGGGCTGGTTCTGGCAACATCATGAAAAATCCGCAGACATTCCCGGCAGCTGATACCTGCACTGTCCGCGATATGCTGCAGCCGGATTGGTTCCATATAATGGCTCTCCATAAACACCAGCATATTTTGCATACGGCGGATCTGCGTGACATTTTGCCCCTGCTCCTGCCTCTGCAGCGGACAATTCCTGCAGACAGCCAAAATAAGCTCTGACAAATACGTACGCACCGCAAACTCATTTCCAGCCTCCATCGGACGGAACAATTGAAACGCCTTCCTGACACTCCCCAGCGCCCCGGCCTGCCACGCAATATGCTCCGTAAACACGACATGGGACAGACGAAAGGAACCCGTCAAAGGCTGCACGTAATCCGTCCAGAAAATACTCTCCTTCGACCCATAGACCAACGACGGCAAAAACACCAGATTCGCAAACGCCGTCTGCCTGCCTTCGATACCAGAATAAGAATGCAAAACCCCGGCATTCACAAAAATACCATCCCCCGGCCGCAGCGTATACTGCAGATCATTCACAAAAACCGTCAGCTCCCCCTCTGTCACATACCCGGCTTCCATTTCATCATGCCAATGCCATAAGCAGGAATTTCCGTCATACAGATCCAAATATGCAGCGCAGGAAAACCCAGGCGTCCGATATACATTTTTCTCCTGCCGGCTGTCAAAAAATACCTGCTCCTGTTCCATTCCCGTAGAAAAATCATAATATTTCATCCCAACACCCCATTTCAAGCAGAATCTTGGCGTTTTTATTATAGAATAAGTCACAATTTCACCAGACACAAGACCGCATCTATGCTAGCATATACAAAAAGTCACACCCCCATGAAAGGAGCTCCCATGACAACCATCCTGCTAATCATCATCTACATCACCTTCATCGGCCTCGGCATCCCCGACTCTCTGTTCGGCACCGCATGGCCTGCCATATACCAGGAATTTCACCTCCCCATATCCTATGCCGGCTTCGTGACCTGCATCATCTCCGGCGGCACTATCATCTCCAGCCTGTTTTCCGCAGGCATCATCCGCCGCTTCAAAACTGCCAGAGTCACTGCTTTTAGTACTGCCCTGACTGCCGCCGCTCTGTTTGGTTTTTCCCAGGCGCACCACATGGCCGCTCTGTGCCTGTCCGCCGTTCCGCTCGGCCTTGGGGCAGGAGCCATTGACACCGCTCTGAATCATTATGTAGCGCTGCACTACAAAGCCGTCCATATGAACTTCCTGCATTGCTTTTACGGAATCGGTGTTTCCCTCAGCCCCTGGCTCATGTCACTGATGCTTGCAAACAGCGCTGGCTGGCGAAACGGATACTTTGCGGTCTTCCTTGTGCAGTCGGCCATTGCGGTTCTATCCATCAGCGCCATTCCATTATGGGGAAAGGTCTCAGACGCTGCTGCGGAGGAAAACAAACCGGCACTGGAAACAGGTATTTTTGATTTGCTAAAGGAACGCAGCGTGCGCAGAGTCTGCCTGGTTTTTCTCGGTTCCTGTGCAATCGAATATACCTGCGGTGTATGGGGAAGTACGTTTTTGGTAAACGCGAAAGGCATGTCTGTAGACGCAGCTGCAAAGATCATTGCGCTGTATTATGCGGGAATGGCTTGCGGACGGTTTCTGTCAGGCGTTTTGGCATACTGGCTCCACAGCAGGCAGATGATCCGCGCAGGGCAAAGCCTGATGTTGTTTGCTGTTGTCCTGCTGGTATTGCCGCTTCCGCCGTTTGCGGCCGGAGCCGCTTTATTTTTCACCGGACTTGGAAATGCCCCTGTGTTTCCAAATATGCTCCACCTGACACCGGAAGTATTCGGTGCAGAAAAATCCCAGTCCGTTATCGGTATCGAGATGTCTGCTTCCTACACCAGCATTCTGCTCGCACCGGTCGTCTTCGGATGGGCCGCACAGCATTTGCAAATCCGGCTTTTCCCTTATTATATATGTATCCTGTTCGCCCTTATGATGTGCGGGACTGTTCCGAAGCCGCCCAGACATAGCCGATCCCATATACCGTCTTGATATACCGGGGTTTGGACGGATCATCTTCCAGCTTGCCGCGCAGCCTGCGGACCGTTACCGACAGCGCGTTTTCATCAACATATTCCGCGCCGTCCGTCCAGATGCGGTCGACCAGCACTGCGCGTGCTAACGTAACACCCGGATTCTGCACGAGCAATTTTAACAGCTTTTGTTCCGTTTTGCTAAACTCCAGCTCCATGCTGCCTTTATAAAATTTCATATCCGAAAAATTGAACTGAAAATCCGCAAACCGGACTGTTTCCTCCTTCTTCTCCTCCTGCCTGCGCAGCTGGGCGTGTACCCTTGCCCGAAGCACTGCCAAGCTGAATGGTTTTGTTACATAATCATCCGCCCCGGACTCCAGCCCGGCTACAATATCCGTTTCCATATCATTCGCGGTCAAAAGGATCACAGGTACGGACGAGGCAGCGCGGATCTCTTTTAACAGATCCATACCATTCCCATCCGGCAGATTCACATCCAAAATCACAAGGGCATACGTATCCTGCCGCAAGCGCTCCTTTGCTTCCTGCACCGTCCCGCATGGTAAAAACAGCATCCCTTCCGATTTTAAAGCCATACAAACACCGCTGCAAAGCGCCCTGTCATCTTCTACCACCAGAATCTTAATCATTCTATCACCTCCAGGGATTCGCCGTCTAAGCAGTCAGCCCGCTTCCGGGCGCAGCCGGCAGATAGACAAAAAAAGAAGTCCCCTTTCCAACCGCAGACTTCACCTTCATATAACCATTTTCTTCCGCTATAATCTGTCTCGCCAGATACAGACCGATACCGACGCCTTCCACTTCACTGACGGATCTGCCGCGGTAAAACCGCTGGAAAATTTTCGCCGTATCCATTTCTGAGATCCCAATGCCCGTATCCTGGATCTCTATACGCGCAAACAGCTCCGTATTCATCAGGGCAATACGGATATTTCCACCGGACGGCGTATATTTGACAGCATTATCCACAATGTTATAAATTGCCTCCGCCGTCCATTTCGGATCAAAAAAAGCCTGCAGACACTCCGGCGTAAATTCGACCGTCAGCCCTTTTTCAGCCGCTTTCGGAGCAATCTGCCCAAGCACTTCCTCCAGCATCGGAGACACAAAATCCAGCTTGGAATGCAGCACAAGCATGCCCGTTTCCAGCCTTGAAGCCTTCACAAGCGAGGTAATCAAAAAGCTGAGCTTTTGTGCCTGACGGCTTAATTCCTTCACAAACGCCTGCTCTTCCTGCGCAAGCCCGCGCTCCTCCAGCATCTGGGCATACAGCAGCAAATTTGCGACCGGCGTCTTCGTCTGATGCGAAATATCGGTGATCAGCTGTTCCACTTTTTCCTTTTCCTCTCTGCAATGGCAAGCCGATACCTCCAAAGCCGCCAGATAATGCGCCAGCCGTGTCTCTACTGCGGAGAGCATGCTTTCATCATAAACCTTTTCCCGGAAGCTGCCACACTCCGCTGCTTCAATCATAGCAATCATATGTGCCATAATCCTGCGCATATGCCTGTGCGTATACCATATCCAAATGGCTGCAGCGATAAAGAGGACCGCAGCGGCCGTACAGTACCACATTTCCATATGAGTCTCCTATCTAACCTAACCTGGATGAACCAGAAAGGAACACTTTTGACATTGTGTTGCGTTTTGGGGCTTCCCGAAAGATCTTGATTAGCCAGGGGATGTGGCTAACCGGACGACTCTGCGGGCGGTGGCCAGGGGACGCGCCGGGAGACACAC
>CANOET010000214.1 GCA_947564835.1 uncultured Eubacterium sp.
CCCAAGGTGTGTCTCCCGGCGCGTCCCCTGGCCACAGCCCGCAGAGTCGTCCGCATAGCCACATCCCTCCCCCAATGCCCCGAAACGTAAAAAACTGTCTGACCAATTGCCCTATTTTCGGTAATTTCAGACAGTTTTTCATTTCATGGTTGAAAAATCGCCCTAAAAGTTATATGATAGTAAACGGCAGACTGTAATAAAATTCAAAAGAAAGGAAGTTTTCATATGAAATATCATGTAGGCGTTATCGCTGGCGACGGAATCGGGCCGGAGATAACGGCGGAAGCAAGAAAAGTACTCGATAAGATCGGTGCCGTGTTCGGGCACCAGTTTGATTATGAAGATATTTTAATGGGAGGATGTTCGATTGACGCTGTCGGCGTTCCGCTGACGGATGAAGCAATCGCACAGGCGAAGGCTTCCGATGCCGTATTAATGGGTTCGATTGGCGGCAACACGGCGACCTCCCCGTGGTATCAGCTGGAACCATCCAAAAGGCCGGAGGCAGGATTGTTAAAAATACGTAAGGAACTCCAGTTGTTTGCCAATTTAAGGCCGGCTTATTTATATAAGGAACTGAAAGAAGCCTGTCCGCTGAAAGATGATATCATCGGTGACGGCTTTGACATGATGATTATGCGTGAACTGACCGGGGGCTTATATTTTGGAAAACGTGTGACCGAAGAACGCGGCGGCCTGTTAACGGCAGAAGATACGCTGACCTATAATGAAACAGAAATCCGCCGGATCGCAAAGCGTGCGTTTGCTATTGCAGGCAAGCGCCGCAAGAAGGTTACAAGCGTAGATAAGGCAAATGTGCTGGATTCTTCCCGTTTATGGAGGAAGATTGTCGAAGAGACGGCAAAGGATTATCCGGATATCGCTTATGAACATATGCTGGTAGATAACTGTGCGATGCAGCTGGTCAAAGATCCGAAGCAGTTCGATGTGATTCTGACGGAAAATATGTTTGGAGATATTTTGTCAGACGAAGCGTCCATGCTGACGGGTTCGATCGGCATGCTGCCGTCTGCCAGCCTGAATGATACAAAATTCGGACTGTATGAGCCAAGCGGCGGTTCTGCACCGGATATCGCGGGCAAAGGCATTGCGAATCCGATCGCAACGGTCCTGTCCGCGGCGATGATGCTGCGCTACAGCTTTGATCTGGATCAGGAAGCGGATGCGGTTGAGGCGGCGGTGAAGCAGGTGCTGGAAGACGGATTCCGCACGGTTGATATTATGCCGCAGGAGGAAGATAAAAAATCGCAGGTAACGCAGGTTGGGACCGCGCAGATGGGTGATCTGATCTGTGAAAGAATCTGACCAAATATTTGTTAAGAGATTTCAGAAAGATTTTGTCATATAGAATCATCGAATAACATGCAGAAAAAGAAAGGAAACAAAATCATGAAAAGTGACCAGGTAAAAACCGGCATGCAGCAGGCGCCTCACCGTTCCCTGTTTCATGCGCTCGGTTTTACGGAAGAAGAGATGAAAAAACCGATGGTCGGCATTGTAAGCTCGTATAATGAAATCGTGCCGGGCCATATGAATCTGGATAAAATTGTAAACGCGGTAAAGCTCGGTGTTGCGGAAGCGGGCGGCGTTCCGGTTGTATTTCCGGCAATTGCGGTCTGCGACGGCATTGCTATGGGGCATATCGGGATGAAATATTCGCTCGTTACCAGGGATCTGATCGCAGATTCTACGGAGTGTATGGCGCTTGCGCATCAGTTTGACGCGCTTGTGATGGTGCCGAACTGTGATAAAAATGTGCCGGGCCTTTTAATGGCGGCAGCCAGGATTAACGTACCGACCGTATTCGTGTCCGGCGGGCCGATGCTGGCAGGGCATGTCAAAGGGCATAAGACGAGCCTTTCTTCGATGTTTGAAGCAGTCGGGTCCTATGCGGCGGGTACGATGACAGAGGAAGACGTGCAGGAATATGAACAGAAAGCCTGCCCGACGTGCGGTTCCTGCTCGGGGATGTATACGGCTAATTCGATGAACTGCCTGACGGAAGCGCTTGGCATGGGATTGAGGGGCAACGGTACGATCCCGGCAGTTTATTCTGAGCGGATCAAGCTGGCAAAGCATGCGGGCATGGCAGTGATGGAAATGCTGAAAAAAGATATCCGTCCGAGGGATATTATGACAAAGGAAGCAGTGATCAATGCGCTGACTGTGGACATGGCGCTTGGCTGTTCGACGAACAGTATGCTCCACCTTCCGGCGATTGCGCATGAGATCGGCTTTGATTTTGATATTTCCTTTGCGAATCCGATCAGCGAAAAGACGCCGAATTTCTGCCACCTTGCCCCGGCAGGCCCGACGTATATGGAAGATTTGAATGAAGCGGGCGGTGTCTATGCGGTGATGAAGCAGCTGGCGGATCTGGGGCTGATCCATATGGACTGTATGACGGTAACCGGGCATACGATCGGGGAAAATATCAAGGATGCGGTCAATAAAAATCCTGAGGTGATCCGTCCGATTGATCATCCATACAGCAAAACAGGCGGCCTTGCCGTATTAAAAGGCAACCTGGCGCCGGACGGCTCTGTCGTAAAGCGTTCGGCGGTCGCAGAGGAAATGATGGTTCATGAAGGCCCGGCAAGGGTATTTGACTGTGAGGAAGATGCGATTGCGGCGATTAAGGGCGGTAAGATTCAGGCGGGCGATGTAGTGGTGATCCGTTACGAAGGGCCGAAAGGCGGACCGGGCATGCGGGAGATGCTAAATCCGACTTCTGCCATCGCAGGCATGGGGCTCGGCTCTTGCGTTGCGCTGATTACGGACGGACGGTTTTCCGGCGCAAGCCGCGGGGCTTCGATCGGGCATGTATCGCCGGAGGCGGCAGTCGGCGGGCCGATTGCGCTTGTTAAGGAAGGGGATATCATTAAGATCAATATTCCGGAACTGAAGCTGGAGCTGGATGTATCCGAGGAAGAGCTGGCAGCTAGAAAAGCGGATTGGCAGCCAAGGGAGCCGAAGGTGACAAGCGGATACCTGGCAAGATACGCTTCGATGGTAACAAGCGGCAACCGGGGCGCAGTGCTGCAGATGCCTGGAAAATAAAAGGGCTTTTGATAGAAGGCCGGATAGATAGGAACGATGTGAAAAAGAGAAGGAGGCAGAAAAACATGCAGTTAACAGGGGCGCAGATTTTAATCGAGTGCCTGAAGGAACAGGGTGTAGACACCGTGTTCGGTTATCCGGGCGGAGCGATCCTGAATGTATATGATGAATTATATAAACACAAAGAAGAAATCAGACATATTTTAACCTCCCATGAACAGGGGGCGTCCCATGCTGCGGACGGCTATGCGCGCAGTACCGGAAAAGTCGGTGTGTGCCTGGCGACCAGCGGTCCGGGCGCGACGAATCTGGTGACCGGCATTGCGACGGCGTATATGGATTCCATTCCGCTCGTGGCGGTTACCTGCAACGTCAATGTCCCGCTGCTTGGAAAAGACAGCTTTCAGGAAATTGACATTGCGGGGATCACAACACCGATCACCAAGCATAACTTTATAGTAAAGGATGTTGCAGACCTGGCAAAAATCCTGCGCCGTGCGTTTCACATCGCCAGAAAAGGCAGGCCGGGACCGGTGCTTGTGGATATTCCAAAAGACGTCACGGCAAATAAGACGGAATATGTAAAAGAACCGCTGCAAATGCCGCAGCGTGTAACGGACAGGCTGCGGCAGGAGGATCTTGACAAAGCAGTTCAAATGATTCAAAACGCCAAAAGGCCGTACATATTTGCCGGCGGCGGCGTGATTTTATCCGAAGCGTCCAACGAACTGCGTGAATTTGTACAGAAAGTCCAGGCCCCGGTCTGTGATTCCCTGATGGGAAAGGGTGCGTTTGACGGGACAGATCCGAAATATACCGGCATGCTTGGCATGCATGGCACGAAAACGTCCAATTACGGCGTGAGCGAATGTGACCTGCTGCTGGCAGTCGGCGTCCGGTTCAGCGACCGTGTGACCGGCAATGCGGAAAAATTCGCGAAGCAGGCGGACATTATCCAATTTGACGTAGATCCGGCGGAGATTAATAAAAATATCCTCGTCACATCCAGTGTGATCGGCGATTTAAAGGAATCCCTGTCCAGGATCAACGCACAGTTAGACCAGCAAAATCATGACGAATGGCTGGCACATATCCAGGAATTAAAGGAAACCTATCCGATGACTTACCATCCGGATGAGCTGTCCGGCCCTTATATGATCGAAAAGATCTATGAAAAGACAAAAGGAGAAGCGATTATCGTAACCGAAGTCGGGCAGCACCAGATGTGGGCGGCGCAGTTTTACAAATATGCAAAGCCAAGGCATTTACTGACCTCGGGCGGCCTCGGGACAATGGGCTACGGCCTCGGCGCAGCGATCGGCGCGCAGGTGGCCAACCCGGATCAGATTGTAATCAATATCGCAGGCGACGGATGCTTCCGTATGAATATGAATGAGATCGCGACGGCGGTACGCCAGAAGCTGCCGCTGATCCAGGTCGTGTTCAACAACCACGTACTCGGCATGGTGCGCCAGTGGCAGGATTTGTTTTATGAGGAACGCTATTCCGCTACGGTGCTGCGCGACCAGGTAGATTTTGTCAGGCTGGCCGAAGCGATGGGCGCTTCGGGTATGCGCGTGACCACCCGGGCAGAATTTGACGCGGCGTTTGAACAGGCGCTGGCAGCGGACGGCCCGTTCGTATTGGACTGCATCATCGACAGCGATGACAAGGTATGGCCGATGGTAGCGCCGGGCGCGCCGATTAACGAAGCATTTTCCGAAGAAGACCTGAAAAAATAAGGAGGAAACTATGAGCAGAGTATATAATTTTTCCGCAGGCCCGGCAGTGCTGCCGGAAGAAGTCCTGCGGGAAGCAGCGGAGGAAATGATGGACTACAAGGGCAGCGGCATGTCTGTCATGGAAATGTCCCACCGTTCCAAAGTGTACGATACGATTATCAAAGAAGCAGAGCAGGATATCCGCGACCTGATGCACATTCCGGACAATTACAAGGTCTTGTTCCTGCAGGGCGGCGCATCCCAGCAGTTTGCCATGATCCCGATGAACCTGATGAAAAACAAAAAGGCCGGATATATCGTGACCGGGCAGTGGGCGAAAAAAGCATACCAGGAAGCGCAGATCTATGGGGAAGCCATAAAGCTGGCATCCTCCGAGGATCAGACCTTTTCCTATATTCCGGACTGCTCCGACCTGGATATTCCGGATGATTTAGATTATGTTTACATTTGTGAAAACAACACCATTTACGGCACCAAATACAAAGAGCTGCCGGATACCAAAGGCCATCTGCTCGTTGCAGACGTATCCTCCTGCTTTTTATCAGAGCCTGTGGACGTCAGCAAATACGGCGTGATTTTCGGCGGCGTGCAGAAAAACGTCGGCCCGGCGGGCGTTGTCATCGCAATTATCCGCGAAGACCTGATCAGCGACGATGTGCTGCCAGGCACGCCTACGATGTTAAAATATAAGACCCATGCAGACGCGGATTCCCTGTACAATACGCCGCCTTGCTACGGCATTTACATTTGCGGCAAGGTGTTCAAATGGCTGAAAAACATGGGCGGCCTGGAAGAAATCAAAAAACGCAACGAAGAAAAAGCAAAAATCTTATACGATTTCCTGGATCAAAGCCAGATGTTTCAAGGGACCGTAGTGCCGAAAGACCGCTCGCTGATGAACGTGCCGTTTGTCACAGGCGACAAGGATCTGGATGCAAAATTCGTCCGGGAAGCAGAACAAGCAGGCTTCGTCAACTTAAAAGGACACCGCAGCGTCGGCGGCATGCGCGCTTCCATTTATAACGCAATGCCGAAGGAAGGCGTGGAAAAGCTGGTAGCATTTATGAAAGAATTTGAAGCCGCAAACTAGCCGTTTACGATCGTTGCTTAAGCGGACAATCAAAAATCAGTGAGGAGTTAAAATGTTTAATTATGTATGTTTGAATCCGATTGCACAAATCGGGTTAGATGTGTTGGAAGAGGGTTATCAGAAGGTCGAAGATCTGAAAGACGCACAGGCAGCGCTGGTACGCTCTGCTTCCATGCATGAAATGGAGCTGCCGGAAAACCTGGAAGTCGTTGCACGCGCAGGCGCAGGCGTGAACAACATCCCGCTGGACAAATGCGCGCAGCAGGGCATCGTCGTATTCAATACCCCAGGCGCCAACGCAAACGGTGTCAAAGAGCTCGTATTCGCAGGCATGCTGTTTGCCAGCCGCGATATCAACGGCGGCATCAACTGGGTCACATCCGAACAGGATAACCCAGAGCTTGCCAAGCTGACAGAAAAACAGAAAAAAGAGTTCGCCGGATGCGAAATCGCAGGCAAAAAGCTGGGCGTGATCGGCCTGGGCGCCATCGGTATCCGCGTTGCCAATGCCGCGACGCATCTGGACATGGAAGTATACGGATACGATCCGTACATTTCCGTCAACGCCGCATGGAACCTGTCACGCAATGTAAAACATGTGCGCAATGTCGAAGATATTTACCGCGAATGCGACTATATCTCCATACATGTGCCGCTGTTAGATTCCACAAAGAAAATGATCAACGCAGAAGTCCTTGCGATGATGAAGCCGACCGCGGTCCTGTTAAACTTTGCCAGGGATTTGCTCGTAGACGAAGAAGCCGTTGTAGCGGCACTTGCCGAAGGGAAGCTGAAAAGGTACATTTCCGATTTCCCGAACAATACGACCGCAGGCAAAAAAGGCTGCGTCGTAACACCGCATCTGGGCGCTTCCACCGAAGAATCCGAAGACAACTGCGCGGTTATGGCGGCGCAGGAAATCCGCAACTACCTCGAAAACGGCAATATCCGCAACTCGGTCAATTTCCCGAACTGCGACATGGGAGAATGCACGACCGAAGGCCGTGTGGCAGTGCTGCATAAAAACAGCAAGGGTGTGATCGGGAAGTTTACGTCGATTTTTGGGGAGTGCGATATTAATATTGCAAATATGACGAACAAATCCAAAGGGGATTACGCATATTCGATGTTTGATCTGGATACGCCGATGACGCAGGAGGCTGTTTCCAAGATGAAAGCGATGAGCGGCGTGCTGAAAGTACGTATTATAAAATAACAAAAGCCAGCCGGGAGCAGATAGAGCTTCCGGCTGGTTTTTGTTTCGTCAGAATTGACATTATGTTGCATTATTTTTGGATTCCCGGAAGATTCTGGTTAGCCAGGGGATGTGGTTAACCGGACGACTCTGCGGCTGTGGACCGGGGACGCGCGGGGAGACACACCTTGGGCGGACTGGGGCAACGCTGCGGTGAACTAATCGC
>CANOET010000215.1 GCA_947564835.1 uncultured Eubacterium sp.
ATTAGTTCACCGCAGCGTTGCCCCAGTCCGCCCAAGGTGTGTCTCCCGGCGCATCTCCTGCCCACCGCCCGCAGAGTCGTCCGGTGAGCCACACCCCCCTACCCACCGCCCACAGAGTCGTCCGGTGAGCCACACCCCCTACCCACCGCCCACAGAGTCGTCCGTTTAGCCACACCCCTGCCCACCGCCCGCATATCCACATCCCCCTTCCTAACCAAAATCTTTCATTTTCAACACCATAAGTATATCAAAAAGAAATACGCAAACACTATTAGTGCCACTCCTAAAAATTGCTTTGCATTATAATAAAAATGAGACATATCTATCAGCTCAAAAACTAAACAACGGAGGAAACTTTTATGCCGCTGGATTACAAATTGATTGGTTCTAATATACGCGGCCGCAGAAAGGAACTAAAGATCACACAGCAGAAAATGGCAGATGACCTGTTCTTATCCACCAGCCTCATTACAAAACTGGAGCGCGGCGTAAAGGCAGTCAGCCTGGATACGTTTTGTCAGATTGCAGAATACCTGGATACGAACATCGCCGTCCTTACTGCTGACCCGGATGACCCCAAAGTCCAGCATAACCAGATGATCCAGGAAATCGATGTTCTTTTAGAGGAAATGGACAACCGCCATCTGCGTATTGCCAACCAGCTGATGAAGACTTATGCCAGCCAGGTACAGGAACTTTTTTCCTGTCCGGATACGACAGTGTCATCGCCCGACCAGACACCTTCTCATTAAAGCCTGCACCTGGGTTTTATTCTGACAAAAACAGCCCTGCATTTTCATGCAAAGCTGTTTTTTTCTTCTGACAGAGCGCTGTCTTCCCGTCAGCTGCCTTTGATCATCCCTTCTAATGCGGCTGCTGCTGCTTTTAGTGCATCTGCGATGCCTGCCGGGTTTTTGCCGCCGGCTTGTGCCATATTCGGGCGTCCGCCGCCGCCGCCGCCGACTTTCCCTGCGGCTGCCTTAATCAGATTGCCGGCATGTGCGCCTGCTGCCATTGCCGCGTCTGTGGCCATGGCTACCAGATTTACCCTGCCGTCCTGGTCGGAGGCAAGCAGGATTACGCCTTCGCCTAATTTTGCCTTTAACTGGTCGCCCAGATCGCGCAGGCCGTTCATATCCACGCCGGTGACTTTTGCAGGAAGGAACCGGATGCCGCCGATCTCCTGCACCTGATCCATCACATCGCCCAGCGCTTCTTTTGCGGCCTGGGATTTGAGCGATTCGTTTTCACTGGCCAGCGCTTTGTTTTCTGCCACCAGATGCTCCAGCTTTTCCATCAGATTGGCCGGGGATGCTTTGACGGCTTTTGCGGCCTGCAGCAATGTCTGTTCGATCCTGTCGTAGTATGCAAAGACCGCATCTGCTGTCAGCGCCTCAATTCGGCGTACACCGGCTGCTACACCCCCTTCGGAGATGATTTTAAAAGCCGTGATAGCGTTTGTACTGCCTACATGCGTGCCGCCGCACAATTCTATAGAGAAATCACCCATACGCACAACCCGCACCGTTTCCCCGTATTTTTCGCCAAACAGCGCCATGGCCCCGGTTTTTTTCGCTTCTTCCAGTGTCATAATATCCGTCTGCACCGGAAGGGCCGCCGTGATTTTTTCATTTACCAGCGCTTCTACCTGACCAATCTCTTCCGGCGTCATTGCTGAAAAATGTGTAAAATCAAACCGCAGCTTATCCGGGGTTACCTCGGATCCTGCCTGCTCGACATGTCCCCCCAGCACTTCCCGGAGTGCTTTTTGCAAAAGGTGTGTCGCACTGTGGTTCTTTTCAATCCGCGCCCTGCGCCCGCTGTCTACCTCCAGCTGCACCTCATCGCCGGTTTTTAGCATGCCGCTGATGCAGGTCCCGATATGCCCGACTTTTCCGCCAAGCAGCTTGATCGTATCTTCGACCCGAAAGAGCCCGTCTTTGGTGCGGATCATGCCGGTATCGCCGATCTGGCCGCCCATTGCCGCGTAAAACGGTGTATTGGCAACAAGGACCGTGCCGCGTTCCCCGTCAGACAGCGCCTGTGTGATCTCCGTATCGGTCGTCATGACCGTTATCACAGATGTGTCCGTCAGCCTGCCATAGCCTGTAAATTCCGTTGTAATGGCAGGGTCAATGGACTCATACACGGTAACGTCCGCGCCCATATAATTGGTCGCTTTTCTGGCCTTTCTGGCCTTTGTACGCTGCTGCTCCATACATGCATAAAACCCTTTTTCATCTGCCGTAAATCCTTTTTCCTCAAGAATCTCCTGCGTTAAGTCCATCGGGAATCCATACGTATCATACAGCTTAAACGCATCTTCCCCGGAAAGCACTTTCCGGCCGCTTTCTTCCATTTCTTTCTGCAAATCCGAAAGAATCGCAAGCCCCTGGTCTATTGTTTTGTTAAATTTTTCTTCTTCGAGTGTGAGTACTTTAAAAATAAACTCCTTTTTTTCTTCCAGCTCCGGATATCCGTCCCGGCTCTCTGTAATAACCGTATTGGACAGTTCGGCCAGAAACGCACCCGGTATGCCGAGCATGCGCCCATGCCTTGCCGCACGGCGGATCAGGCGCCGCAGCACATAGCCGCGTCCTTCATTGGACGGCATAATACCGTCAGAAACCATAAACGTTGCCGAACGGATATGATCCGTAATCAGGCGGATCGATACATCATCCAGTTCATCTGTCTGATAAGCCTTATGCGACAGTGCGCACACCTTGTCCCGGATCGCTTTCATAGTATCGATGTCAAAAACAGAATCTACGTCCTGCATCACAACTGCCAGACGCTCCAGGCCCATACCGGTATCAATATTTTTCTGCGCCAGCTCCTCATAATGGCCTTTGCCGTCGCCGTCAAACTGCGTAAATACATTGTTCCACACTTCCATAAAGCGGTCGCAGTCACAGCCAACCTTGCAGTCCGCACGCCCGCAGCCATAAGCTTCCCCGCGGTCGTAATAGATCTCAGAGCAAGGGCCGCAGGGACCTGCGCCATGCTCCCAGAAATTATCGCACTTGCCGTCCTCATCCCGGTAAAAACGGGTAATTTTTTCCGCCGGAACCCCGATCTGCTGATTCCAGATCTCAAACGCTTCGTCATCTTCGCCGTAAATAGACGGATACAGCCGGTCCGGTTCTAACCCCAGCACTTCGGTCAGAAATTCCCACGACCAGGCAATTGCTTCCTTTTTAAAATAATCGCCAAACGAAAAATTGCCGAGCATCTCAAAGAAGGTCAGATGCCTGGCTGTTTTGCCCACATTTTCAATATCCCCGGTACGGATACATTTCTGGCAGGTCGTCACACGCTTTTTCGGCGGCAGCTCCTGCCCGGTAAAATACGGCTTTAACGGAGCCATTCCGGCATTAATCAGCAATAAACTGTTATCATTATGCGGCACCAGCGAAAAGCTCTTCATCGCCAAATGCTCTTTGCCCTCAAAAAATGTAAGAAACATTCTGCGTAACTCATTTACGCCGTAACTCTTTTTCACGCTGCTTGTCCTCCAAAATTGTTCTGTTTGCCCACGGCTTTATCTTCTTGTGGTGTTAATACGCACCGCTGATGCGTTTTTCGCATCCTTGTTTTCACGAAGCGCCTTGCCGGCTTTGACCCCGAGCAGCGCAATTACGGCATAGACAATTGCTTTGCCCACATATTCGATAAAACTTGCAATAAATGCTGACATGGAAAATCCTCCTGTTCTTTCTTCTATAAATGATATGCTTTTATTTGCTATGTGGATTATTATAATCTTCTTTGGACAGGATTTCAACTGGTTGGACAAGAAAACTATGAGCGATTGCATAAAAATAGTTACTGTTCACACCCAATGTCATTAAGTTAAGCTGATTTCAAAAATCTCATCATATGGTCTAACTCAAATTCTTCAATCACTCACAGATCCGATTCCCCGCAGCAAGCTGCGGGGAATTTTTTTCAAAAAAGGGTTGACAAAGGGGCAAGAGATGGGATTGAGAAGGGCTGCTTCTTCGCCATCCGCGCCAAGGATATCAACGTAAAGCATCTCCTTCGGGCGGAAAGCCTGCCCCAACAGATGGACAGGTGGGCGGAAGTGATCCTTACCCGCTCAAATTCCAAAAAGTTAAGGCAGCACCCGGAATTGGAGTCGATGTACCGTTGTATCTGCAAGGCTGTCCCCTTCGACTTTATCACGGACAACCGTTCCGAATATTGCATGCGGCTTCGCGTGGTCCGTTTCCAGATAGCAGAAGGGGTTTATGAAAACATCATTACCAATCTCCCCGAAAAGGAGTTTTCATTGGAACAGATTATGTCATGTCATATTTTTCTAGCAATTTTTTATATAGATTATCTATGCAGATTGACCCCAAAGGAGCAGTAATGAGAATGGATAAAACGGCAACCGTCAATACCGTCTGTCCGCAATTTAGTCACATTGTAAGAGGGATTGCGCCAATCGCTGCCTGTACGGTAGCTTTGGGCGTGTATGCTATCATACAGAACCATTTTTCGTGTTTTGTAAGTTTGGTTTTTATCAATGATATTGCAACACCCGCCATTCTAAACACTAAAGCCCCAACAACAAGCAAAACTGCAAAAATATCTGCTGTAATGGCATATCTTAAATCAACGGTTGCGCCGACAAGGACAAACAGAAAAATTTCTGCCGCTACCCATAGTTTGTTGTATTTAATAGACAACCTTTCTGCTAAGAGGGAATAACGTTTTTTTATGATAATTCCCAAACTCATAATGGCTAAAAGCCCAGAAATGGGGATAATTCCCTCTAAGCGGTTTTGTAATTCAAGAAGCAAAAAAGAAAAACTTAGTATAATCAAAATTTTAACAGAATCACGCATATGAAATTTTTTGAAAAACAGAACCAGTACATTTCCTATCAATGCGCCTATCATGACTCCTGTTAAAATGGATACAGGTATCTGTAAAAAGCTAATGGCAGATACCGTACCCGTAGAAGCTAAAGAAGTCAGCGCAGTAAATACTACAATTACAAAAACATCATCTACCGATGCGCCCGCCAGTAAAAGCTGTGGTATACTATGTTCCTTTCCATATCCCTCATCAATCAGTTTAATCATTCTTGGAACAATAACCGCCGGAGATACCGCAGAAATCACACTCCCGATAATAGCAGCCTCCAATGGCGTTACGCCTAGCAATGGCGGTGCTAAAATAACCGTCCCGATGATTTCGGCGCAGGCTGGGACAAAGCACATAAGAACTGCCGGCCTGCCAACCTTTTTCAAATCAGCAATATTCAATGACAGACCTGCCCTTGTTAAAATAATTACTAATGCAATCTGCCGCAAATCTGCCGAAATGCCCAAAATTGACGGGTCGATAAGATTGAGCGCATGAGGGCTTAAAACAATTCCCACAATAATCATTCCTAAAAGATTGGGAAGTTTCAGTTTTGAGAATATACTTCCCATTAACAACCCTAATAATAAAATAACTGCAACACTTGTCAACATACAAAATCCTCCTTATCCTGTTGCAGAAAAATTTTCAGCGAAAATAAAAAAGCTGATAATTTCTGCATATTTTTGCAGAGGGACATATTTTATCCCCTGCCAAAAAACCGAGTGCCTTTAGCCACTGTCCCTCAAATCTAATTTGTGGTATCTTCTTGTCGGATTTGCTTATCTTTCCATATACTATCAAAGTCCTGCTCTTTTGTCCATATTCCTCCCTCACAATTTCCGGCATTCTATTTCAAAGCTGCCACCGCCAACCATGCCCAGCCGAAATGTGTTTGATTTTTCATCTGTTTCAATATCCGCAACAATATCACTGTCCGCATCATTCAGCACATCAAACAGCCAGTCCTTAAAATCTTCAAGTTCCATCTTCTGCCTCCTTGTTTACACATTGCATGGCATACCATTTTCATGATAATGCTTTCTTCAAGTTCCAATTTTACATATTTGACCAATATAGGTATCAATACTATGACGATTTTTTTGATGGTCTTGACCCTGACGAAAAGCCCTATAGATAATTCCCTCTGCCAGTTTATCTTATCTGTATTCTCTCATTAAGCGGCTTTTTTCCTACTTTCATTGTCTGGCATGAAATTATTCCTTTTTTGTTTTTGTGTGGTTTTTACCCAATAATAAACGCAGATTTTGAAAATAAAACACTCTCTCCATGACATTCTCCCCTATGCCATGTCGGTAGAGGGATATGCTGCCAAAATATCTGCTGTGCATTTACTGTTAATCACAGAATGCCATGCGTTTTGTTTTTCACGTCAGTTATCGAGGAAATTTCATTTTACCATTCGCAGCCTTGCCCGTTCCCTCTGCTCGTCGCTTACAGTTCTCGGCTTGCGGTAAGTAACGTAAGATTTCGGCATAGAATAAGTCTTGTCAATATCCGTCTGCTTTAACAACTTATAACTTTCAGGATAATCCGCCACAAGCCGATCCATCCTGCGCATCACCGACTTATCCCCCGTATAAATGGTGGCTGTCTGTTCTCCGGCGTTATAATTTGCTATAGTATCTGTTTCATACTTTGTTAAGTTTGTCATAATCTGGTATTCTTCTTTTCCATATCAAAAAAGGACTGCACTCTGCAATCCCTTTTTCAGTGTATTGTTCCATATTCAGTTTCTTATTCACGTTATATGCCTACTGACCATGCTGTTACTGAAATGCGGAATGCCTTGATTTTACTGGGTTTGTTGATGTATCGCTCCGCATGGTCTTCTTCATTTGACTTCTACGATACATCGGGTCGAAAAGCCGCATAAAACCAACATTTCTTAATGTACCGTAAGCGTTCTATTTACAAGAGCATTCCAACCGATACGTCATCTCTAATCCCCACATATAAAAGCAGTGTGTTTATTTTCTCTAAATAAAACACACTGCTTTTATAACTTATTTGCTAATCTTACAGCAAATTCTTCTATATTTATAAATACTTCTCTACTTCCGAAAAAGATAACCGGTGGTTTTTAACCAACACATCTCTAATCTGAATGTCGCTGGCTCCCAGATCACGAAAGCTTTTTACCGCGCATAAAATTCATCTTCTTTTGCTGCTGCCGCATCTTCTTTAATTTTGTTAATCTCTGGTTCCATAATTTCCAATAATGCCTGACACATGCTCCCATCTCCTCTCTTCTCCAAGGACAGCCATGCTACTTAACGGTGCCTTTCCAAGAGCCGACGAACATATTGCTATCAGCGTAGGCATTGCTAAGTTTCCGGTCATGCCAATACCTTGCATATCCTGATAATTGATAATGTAATCTTTAGTGGTTGTACTTA
>CANOET010000216.1 GCA_947564835.1 uncultured Eubacterium sp.
CCCAGTCCGCCCAAGGTGTGTCTCCCGGCGCGTCCCCTGGCCCCAGTCCGCAGAGTCGTCCGAGTAGCCATATTCCCACGGCTAACCTGGATCTTTCGGAAAGCCAAAAAACGCAACACAATGTCAATTCTGTCGCCTGAAATGAAAATTTTGCCGTTTTGCGCAAAAAATCGTTTCTAAGTGCCTAAAAATTCCTCTAAGTGTGTATCCATCTGTTTTGCCAACCCCTTCAATTCTACTGCCAGCGTCTCCAGATTTTCAATTTCATGCATCATCTGCGTAGTCACATCCGCTGCGTTTTTTGCCAGTTTTTCATTTTCCTGCGCGGAGTCTTCCAGGTCGGAAATAATAGCTGACATACTGTCCTTTGCCTGGTTCATGCTTGCCACATGCTCCTGCATATCCGTCTGCCTGGATGTGATTTGTAAAATATCAGCATTCATTTCATCAAAAATCTGTTTTGTATTGACGACTTTGTCTTCCTGATGGATCAGGGCTTTTTCAATCGTGCAGATCGAATCTACCATTGCGTTCATCTGGCTGACAAGCGACAGGATCTTATCTCCGATTTTAGCGGCGGACTGGTTAGATTCTTCAGCCAGCTTTTGGATTTCCTGTGCCACGACCGCGAAGCCTTTTCCAGCCTCTCTGGCACGGGCGGCTTCAATGCTTGCATTCAGGGCCAGCAGGTTGGTTTCTTCAGCAATATTTGTAATATATTCCGTAACGCTTCGGATCTGCTGCGCTGCTTCATTTGTGGCGGATACCTGCCGGCTGATTTCAGTGACCGTATCTCTGGACGCCCGGCTGCTGGCCAAAAGGTCATTGAGGATGCCGGCGCTGTTTTGGAACAGGTTTGCCATATGGCTGGAAAGCGCGCTGACGGCATGGATCTGGCTTAGCATCCGGTCGATGGCGTTCCTGGTAGTCAGCACGTCATCAGAAGCCGCCTGTGTACCTGCGCGCCTTGTCCAAGCGTATAGGTTTTGATATGGTCCCCTGCGCGCATGCCGATCCAGCGCAAACCCGAATCGTTGCAGATCGAAGTCATAACTGCCGTATCTCCATAAAAGAATGTAATATCGACACCCGTCTGTTCTTTCAGATCATCAACCACAGAGGTTTCTGCGGATACATTAAAATTCATGCCGCGCCATACCTGGTTGTCTGCCTTCATGGAATAATCGCCGTAGCCCTGGCTGTTGTACAGGTTCCTGGCAGCAAGCGCGCTGGATTTCAGGCTGCTTTTCGTCTGCCGGTACATGCCAAAACGGAACTGGATGACACCGACCATCAGAGAAAGGATGGTAAGCAGTACAAGCGGTATACAGCAAAGCGTCAGCATTTTCTGCTTAAATTTCATTTCGCGCCTCCTCACATGGATTCTTTGGTAATCACAGTAACGCCGGTATCTGTCTGCACATTCGTATCCGTAAAGGTCCCCTCGGCAGCCTGTACTGCAATTTTCAGCCCTTCATACCCCATCATTTGCGGATTCTGCTGCATCGTCGCATCGATCATGCCCTCGGATACCAGGGAGAGGACCTGGTTGGACGTATCAAAACCAATCACTGTGGACACGGTTTCCATCTCCTTTACAGCTTCGCCGACGGCAGCAGTCGTGCTTTCGTTTGTCCCGAAAAATCCGACATAATCTTGCAAAATACCATCTTGTACGGCAGTTTTCACATTTGCGGCATCATCCTGCATATAGACAGTATCCGCCAATGTAAAATCCGTATGTTCCAAAGCTTCCCGAAATCCCGTTTCTCTTGCGACACAGGACGCGGTATCCGTAGTAACGCCCATAATGCCGATTGTTCCTTCGGTAATACCTTTGTCCCTCAGGCAGTTGATCATCGTTTCCCCGGCGGTCCTGCCGGCAGCCGTATTATCAGTAGAAAAAGAAGCCACGCAGTCATAGGATGCGGCACTGTCCACATAAACAATTTTACAGCCCGCCTCAGCTGCGTTCTCCAGGCTTGCCTGCAGCCCGTCCGCACTGTTTGCCGCAAGCAGGATCGCATCCGCGCCCTCAGATACTGCCGCGTCGATACAAGCGCTTTGCAGCGCATCGTCATGTGCGTCCGGGCCGCTCCAGGTATAGGCGACATTTCCAAGCTCATCCGCTGCCTTCAGGCATCCGTCATCAATGGATTTCCAGTAATTATCAGTCAGGTCCATAGTAATCAGGTAAACATTCCAGTCAGAAGCTGCAGGATCGGCTGTTTTTGGTTCTGAGGGCGTCTGGCTGCCGGTTTCCGGTTCTTTTGCCGTCTTTGCCAAAGCAGCGGAGGAAGCGGCAGGCTCTTCCGGCATAATGATCTCGGGTGTGGTGGAGGAACCGCATCCGCAGAGTATGAGGCCGGATAACATTGTAGCAAGTAAAACGGGATTGCATTTTGTTTTCACTTTTATTTTCTCCTTTTTTAAAAAAATTAGCTAAATATGATAGTTAATTAGCTTTATATTTTTATTTTATGACATGATTAGTAAAAATTCAATCTATTTATGAAAAAAAACTATTTTTAGGAACTTAATAAAAACGATTTTTTGCGCAAAATGGCAAAATTTTCATTCCAGGCGACAGAATTGACATTGTGTTGTGTTTTTTAGTGGCTAGGCGGACGCCGGATGAGGAGGAAAGGGCCTGGCTTTCACGGGCTTACATGAAACACAAATTTAGGTGTTGTAAAGCCTGCCAATAACCAGACTCTGAGGGCTGTGGCCAGCGCGTCCCCTGGCCACAGCCCTCAGAGTCGTCCGGTTAGCCACTTCCCCTGGCCAATCAAGATCTATACGGAAGCCAAAAAGCGCAATACAATGTCAAAAGTGTTTCTTTTCTGGTTCATCCAGGTTAGGTAGAGCAGAAGGAGGGTGAGTTAATCATTGGGGAATTATTAGTGTTGGAATTAAGTTGATTTTATTTTTTATTAGCAAAAATTCTGAGTAAGCACAAGACGCGACGACTCAGTAAGAGGGGGTTTTAGTATTGACTGCGCGGACGACTCTGCAGGCTGGGGATGGGGGCTGGCCGGGGAGACACACCCTGGGCGGACTGGGGCAACGCTGCGGTGAACGAATCGCCCAGTCCTATGCCGCCGGGCCGCAGCTGCATTCCGCTGACCCGGACACGTCCGGGAGTTTTCAGATGGAATATTCCCATACATACGAAATTTTGTGGAAAAGGACTAGACTAATTTGACGAAATATGCGAAAATATATGCAGTATGTTGAACAACATCAGTCCAACATGTTACCACCCCAGCGGAAGCGCCACCGCTGCCCGCTGGCATCATTTATCTAATCGAAAGGAGTCTTAAAATGATTTACACACACGAAGTTCAAAACATGTGTCCGGTTGCTAAAGGTGCAAAGCACGAGCCGGCTCCGATCCCGGAAGAAGGGAAATGGGTACATTCCAAAAAAATTGAAGACATCTCCGGATTTACACACGGTGTAGGCTGGTGTGCGCCGCAGCAGGGTGCCTGCAAGCTGTCTTTGAATGTAAAGAACGGCATCATTGAAGAAGCCCTTATCGAGACGCTCGGATGTTCCGGCATGACACATTCCGCTGCTATGGCGGCTGAGATCCTGCAGGGCAAGACGATCCTGGAAGCATTGAATACGGATCTTGTCTGTGATGCCATCAATACGGCAATGCGTGAGTTATTCTTACAGATCGTTTATGGCCGTACACAGAGCGCATTTTCGGATGACGGGCTTGCGATCGGCGCAGGGCTTGAAGATCTGGGCAAAGGGCTTCGTTCCCAGGTTGGTACGATGTTTGCAACAAAAGAAAAAGGTGTCCGCTATCTGGAAATGGCTGAAGGCTATGTAACCGGAATTGCTCTGGATGAAAACAATGAAGTAATCGGATATCAGTTCGTTTCCCTTGGCAAGATGACTGACTTTATCAAAAAAGGCGACGATCCGAACACAGCCTGGGAAAAGGCAAAAGGGCAGTATGGCCGTGTAGACGATGCTGTAAAGATTATTGATCCAAGAGTAGAGTAAGGAAGGGAGAACGAAAAATCATGGCATTATTTGAATCATATGAAAGAAGAATTGACCAGATCAACGCCGCACTGAACAAATACGGCATCAGTTCTATTGAAGAAGCTGAGAAAATTACAAAAGATGCTGGGCTTGACGTTTACGATCAGGTAAAGAAAATCCAGCCGATCTGTTTTGAAAACGCATGCTGGGCTTACACGGTAGGCGCTGCCATCGCGATCAAAAAAGGCTGCAGAAAAGCTGCTGACGCTGCTGCTGCCATCGGGGAAGGCTTACAGGCATTCTGTATCCCTGGCTCGGTTGCAGACCACAGAAAAGTCGGACTTGGACATGGCAACTTAGGCAAAATGCTGTTGGAAGAAGAGACCGAATGCTTCTGCTTCCTGGCAGGACATGAATCCTTTGCAGCAGCAGAAGGCGCTATCGGTATCGCAGAAAAGGCGAATAAAGTACGTAAACAGCCGCTGCGCGTTATTTTGAACGGTCTTGGAAAAGATGCGGCACAGATTATTTCCCGTATCAACGGCTTTACATTTGTTGAGACAGACTATGACTATAAAGAAGCAAAGCTGAATGTGGTTTACGAAAAACCATATTCCAAAGGACTCCGTGCTTCTGTAAAATGCTATGGCGCTGACGATGTACAGGAAGGCGTTGCAATTATGCATCATGAAAATGTCGGCGTATCCATCACCGGCAACTCCACCAACCCGACACGTTTCCAGCATCCGGTAGCAGGTACATACAAAAAAGAATGCAACGAGCAGGGTAAAAAATACTTCTCCGTAGCATCCGGCGGCGGTACAGGACGTACACTGCATCCGGATAATATGGCTGCAGGCCCTGCTTCTTACGGCATGACGGATACGATGGGGCGTATGCACTCTGACGCACAGTTTGCAGGATCGTCTTCTGTTCCGGCTCATGTGGAAATGATGGGCTTAATCGGCATGGGCAATAACCCGATGGTTGGCGCTACGGTTGCTGTTGCTGTCTCCGTAGAGGAAGCAGCGAAGGCTGGGAAGTTCTAACAAATAGCGTATTTTTAAGGGTTTCCGTTGATGTGGATTGTCAGCGGAAGCCCTGAATTTTGCCACGTAGCACACAAGTAACACACAGGTAGCACACATGAGGTAGCACACAAATATTAAACATAAAAAGACCGTTACCCAAAGTAGGTGGGGGAGCGGTTTCTTTTTGAAGTGAATAAAGGGCATCTGCATTTGACAGACACCCTCTAATACGGTTTTATGTAACGGTTATTCTATTCAACTAATTCTCCGCTTATGCCCTTTTCTTTGATTTCATTAGCCATAAGCAAATAATTTCTTTCTGCCACTACTTTCATAAAGCCGGATTTACTAAGATAATAAATCATAGGTCTTTCGTGGCAATCGCCCCATGCATTACAATCATTGCCATCCTTTAATCTTGTTCTTGCATATTCCTTTATCCAATCCCCAAACATTTCCGCTACTCGGTAACATGGTATTACGTTTCCACGGTCAAGATATACCGATTCAATATTAAAAATTTCTTCGGCGGTTTCCTTGCTCAAAAGTCCTTTGTGTACCATCATGCAGATTCACCGCCTTTCTGCTGTTCGTACTGCTTCAAGGCTTCATCTACTACCCTTTTTCTTTCCTCACGCTCTGCCTTTTTCCTTGCTTCTTTTCCCTTGCTCTTTGCTCGGATTTCAAGGGCTGGCGTTGCTATTCTTTTAGGATAAAACGCTTCAAGCATACCTTCTTCAAAGGAATAAACCATAATGTAATAGAAATACTCTGCATGATACCCAAAAGGCAGATAATAGACTAACTCCAAAAGGCGGCGGTGCATATCGCTATACATACGCTTATCGATCTTCACTTTCAGTTCGGCTTCTGCCTGCTTATATCCTGCCATAAAGCCATAATTGAAAAGGTCATAAATCAAATCAATAATGCTTTCTCTGTCTGCCAGTCTGAAAAGTTCTTTGTAATTTCCGATCTGTGCGGAATTAAAATCAAAATCATCATGCCGGGGATGCTTTACTTCCCATTTGGTAAAGGCTTCCTTTGCTTCGGCGGCGGTCAAGTTCTTAATCTTCTTCATTGTAAAATCTTCCTTTCTTTTGGTTGGGAAGTATGCTACAATGAACATACTCCCTTTAATTTGCGTGGTAGCTTATTACTGGGTAGCGGCTCTATGGTATTTGCGGTACTGTAGAGCCTTTTTAATTGCTACAATCAATCTGCATCAACTCCTTTCTATTTTGTGATTTTCTCCATTTCGGATTTTAGTTGCTCCATTGTTCTATGGGTATATATCTTTTCGGTAATATCCTCTATGGCGTGTCCTACAATCAACTTTAAAATATATTCATCAACATTACACGCTTTTGCCTTTGTAATGAATGTGTGCCGGGTTTCGTGAGGGCGGTGCTTCATTTTTAATCTGTCCATGGCCTTTTGAAATCTCTTGCGGTATTTGTCATAGGTCATATATGTACCCTGCTGCCCGTTTACATCATTGAAAAGATATCCAGATTGTAGAGTGGCGGCTTCTTTCATACGGTTTTCAATTAACGGTTTTATTACTGGATGGATAGGAACAATTCTATTTTTACCGGCATCCGTTTTCAAGCCGCCTTTCATGGTTCCGGCTTCAAGGTCGATATCTGTAATTTGCAATATAGATAATTCTTGCGGCCGCCAACCGCTGTATATTCCTATCAATACCATATCAGCAAAAGGTATCAAGTCTTTGCTATCCCATAACTGTTGAATTTCTTCATCTGTAAATGGCACAGGCTCTTTTGTGCGCTCCCTTTTAATGGGATTGCCGTTTGCAAACATTACAGAAGCATAATCCTTATCTACAATATCATGCGCTACAGCATACTTATACATCATGTTGAACAGGCTTTTGATTCTGCCCTTTGTGCTGTCTCCGACATCTGCATTTAAGATAGTACCCTCTAAATGAGATACCCTTATATCTTTCATCCGCATATCATAAAGACCGTTACAATAAGCGTATGCCGCTGTGATGGTTCTGATACTGGACGAATTGGAGAGAGTAGGGAAATATCCCTCATTCCATTTTTCATATACTTCTGAAAAAGTAATGCTATCCGCTTTAATATCATACGGATTTTCATTATATTCAGCGAGAGCAATCATAGCTTCTTCACGAGTGGCATAATAGCCGATAGTGAAGCGTATTTGCTTGCTTTTACCTGTATCGGCATCCAGCACCCATTTATCAGTTTTGACAGCCCTAAA
>CANOET010000217.1 GCA_947564835.1 uncultured Eubacterium sp.
CATCCCCTGGCCAATCAAAGTGTTTCTTTTCTGGTTCATCCAGGTTAGGGTATTACATTCTTCATTGAATCCCCAAGTAAAGTTACACTATCTGGCGTAAGCGCCCCTATTGCTTTTCACCATTGAATATAGTATACTGTGCTTGGAAGTTTGTGGATTTTGAGAGTAAACAGAAAGGCAGTATCAATGGGAAAGGCACGAATACTACAAAATAAGACGTATCTGTACCTGACAGAATTTTTTGCCGGAATGTCGGTGATGGCAGTGGAATTGGGGGCGAGCCGGCTGCTTGCCCCTTATTTCAGCTCTTCGCAGATCGTATGGACGATTATTATCGGCACCATTATGATTGCGATGGCGCTCGGCAATATTTACGGGGGCAGGGCAGCGGACAAAAACCCGGACCCGGATAGGCTTTATACAAGGATGATCGTGGCGGCTGTATGGATTGCCGCGATTCCGGTGGCGGGTAAATATGTGATTTTAGGAATCTCGGCGCTGCTGATTTTTACGGTTAACAGTAATTTTCTGATTCTGGCGGCGTTTGCGGCATGTATGGTGATCTTTGTATTTCCTCTGTTTTTGCTTGGGACGGTGACGCCGTCTTTGGTAAAGTATACGGTGGACAGCCTGGAGGATAACGGGAAGACGGTCGGGATGCTGAATGCGTCGAATACCATCGGCAGCATTCTGGGGACTTTTCTGCCGACGTTTGTAACGATTCCGGCGGTTGGGACTTCGGTGACATTTTTGATTTTTGCAGGGATTTTATTGCTGCTGGCGGTGATTTATTTCCTTTCGGCAAAAGGCGGCGGCAAAGGTATGGCGCTTGGAGGCGGGCTGTTTTTGCTTTGCTGTGTGCTGGGGCATTCCGGCAGCTTTGCGTTCTGGGAAACGGACCTTGCTTATGAGGGGGAATCTGTCTATAATTATCTGCAGGTAAAGGAAACCGACCGCAGTGTGGTTTTATCTACGAATGTGCTGTTCGGTGTGCAGTCGATTTTGAAAAAAGATAACAGCATGACGGGGATGTATTATGATTATGCGATGGCGGCGCCGTTTATGGCCGGGGTGCATGAAAAAGACCGGATGGATGTGCTGGTGCTTGGGATGGGGACCGGGACGTTCGCGGCACAGTGCGGGCGGTTTTTTCCGCAGATGAAGATCGAGGGTGTGGAGATTGACGCTAAGATTACGCAGCTTGCGAGGGAGTATTTTGCCCTGCCTGCGGACCTTCCGGTGGCAACTTACGACGGACGTGCATATTTGCGCGCGGTGGATCATAAATATGATGTGATCATGGTGGACGCTTATCAGGATATTACGATTCCGTTCCAGATGTCGAGCGTGGAGTTTTTTACACTGGTAAAGAATCATTTGAAAAGCGGCGGCGTGATGGTCGTAAATATGAATATGCGCGGGACAAAAGAGGGCAATATCAACCAGTACTTGTCGGATACGATCTCCCAGGTGTTCGGTACAGTTTATACCGCAGATGTGGCGGGCTCTACGAACCGGGAGCTGTTTGCTTCGGATTGTGCGGATATTCTGGAAGTGATGCAGGACAATATGGCGCTGACGCCGGACAGCAGGCTGGCGGACCTGATGGGGGAAGTGGCGCAGGGGCTGATGCCTTATGAGCCGGGCGGATATCTGATGACGGACGACCGGGCGCCGGTGGAGCTGCTTGGTATGCAGGTGATCGACGAGCTGATCCGGGAGGAAGTGTCGTATTACCGCGGGATTTATAATGAAAAGGGCATCCGGGGCCTGCTGGAAGTGCTTGGGTGAGGAAGTGCTTGATAAGGAAGTGCTTGATAAGGAAGTGCTTGGATGAGGAAGCGCTTGGATAAGGAAGCGCTCGGATGAAGAAAGTAAAACAAAAAAGTAAAAGGTGTAAAAGGGAAAAAAATGAAAAAAACACTTGTATGGGCACACCGGGGAGCAAGTGCGTACGCGCCGGAAAATACATTAGAGGCATTTGCAAAGGCTGTAGAGCAGAAAGCAGACGGGATTGAGCTGGATGTGCAGCAGACAGAGGACGGCAGGCTGGTCGTTATCCATGATGAAACGGTTGACCGGGTCAGCAGGGCTACAGGCTGGGTGAAGGATTTTACGTATGAGAGGCTGAAAAAGATCAATGTCAACCAGCGTTTTCCCCAGCAGGGCGCGCAGTACGTGCCGACGCTGGAGGAGGTGTATGAGCTGATCCGGCCGACAGGGCTTACGGTCAACGTGGAATTAAAAACGGGTGTTGTTTTTTATCCAGAGTTGGAAGAGCAGGTGCTGAAAGTCACGAAACAGATGGGTATGCAGGAGCGTGTGGTCTACTCTTCCTTTAACCATTACAGCATCAGGAAGATCCGCCGTCTGATGCCGGACGCTGTAACGGGCATGCTGTACCAGGACGGTATGATCGGGGCCGCGAAATATGCCAGGGAAACGGTACAGGCGGATGCGCTCCATCCAGCGATTTATAATGTGCAGTACCCTGATTTTTTTGAGGAATGCCGCAAGCACGGGCTGAAAACGCATGTATGGACGGTCAATGAGGAGCCGTATATGCGCCTGCTGTGCGAAAATTGTGTGGATGCGATGATTACCAACGACCCGAAGCTGGCAAGGGAGGTTGCAGATGAATATGAAGACGGGAAGCTGGTTCCGGAGCTGGTGCGGGAGTTGGAAAAAATGGTAGAAAGGTTAGAAGAAGCGGAATAAGGAAAGCTGGAACAGGGAGTATGACAGAAAAGATCAGGATCCGTTATCTGCCGGAAGAAGGGTTCCGTAAGCAGATGAAGCAGGTGGCGGAGCCATATTTAAGGAAATACCGCCGTTTAGGCAGATTTGAAAGCTATGACGGCACACAGATTTTTTATCATAGCTATGTACGGGAGCATGCCAAAGGGAGCATTGTGATTTCGCATGGGTTCAGTGAGTTTGCGGAAAAATACAATGAGGTTGTCTATACCTTCCTACAGGCAGGCTATTCGGTGTTTTTGCCGGAACACCGCGGCCACGGCAGGTCACAGCGCAGTATCCGCAACCCGGAGAAAGTATATGCGGACAGCTTTGCGCCGTATGTGCGGGACCTGCGCCTGTTTGTGCATAAGATTGTAAAGCCGTTTCGGAATGAAATGATATTATTTGCACATTCTATGGGTGGTGCGATCGGTGCGCTTTATCTGGAGCGGTATCCGGATGATTTTCAAAAAGCGGTGCTTTCGGCGCCGATGATACAGATGCGCATCGGCGGCCTGCCGTATCCGGCGGCAATGGCGATCGCGCGCGTATGCAGGATGTGCGGGTTTGGCAGGGCTTATGCGGCAGGGCAGCGGGGGTTTTGTGCGAAGCCGCATTTGGAACGCAGCTCGTGCCTGTCGAAGGAGCGTCATTTGTATGCACACACAAAGCGCCTGCTGCATCCGCAGTGCCGGACAAGCGGTGCGGTATACAGCTGGGTCTGTGCGGCGGATACCGCGGCGCATGTGGTGCAGTCGTACGATCAGATCCAAAAAGTGCATATTCCCGTGCTGGTTCTGGCTGCGGGCAGGGATCATATGGTGGATACGGACGAGATCTGCAGGTTTGCCGCAAAGCTGCGGCATGCGCGGCTTGTGTGGTTTTTGGATGCAAAGCATGAGATTTTTAATGCGAAGGAACGGGACAGGATGCAGTTCTATGAAGAGATCTTCCGGTTCCTGGGGAAGTGAGCCATGCTGCCGGGAAGGAGAGAAAAAGACAGGAGATGGAAAGATGCCGGGAAAGATGAAATTAACAACGATGGAAAAGGCATGGATTTTGTATGATGTAGGAAATTCTGCGTTCATACTGCTGGTGTCCACGCTGTTTCCGATTTATTTTAATGCGGTTGCGCAGCAGGACGGGCTCTCTTCGGTAGATTATCTGGCATACTGGGGATATGCGACTTCGGCTGTAACGGTCATTGTTGCGTTTTCCGGGCCGGTGCTTGGTACGATGACGGATTTTAAAGGCTGGAAAAAACCGGTGTTTCTAAGCAGTATGCTGTTAGGGACGGCAGGCTGTATGCTGCTCGGCTTTATCCGGCACTGGCTGGCATTTTTGATCGTGTTTGTCATTGCCAAGTGCGGATTTTCCGCGAGCCTTATTTTTTATGACGCGATGCTCGGGGATGTGACGACGCAGGAGCGCATGGACGAGGTGTCGGCAAGGGGATTTGCCTGGGGCTATATCGGCAGCTGCATTCCGTTCGCGGCCGGCCTTGTACTGGTACTGCGCGCGCCGGATTTCGGGCTTTCGCAGATGCAGGCGATGACAGCTGCTTTTTGCATTGCAGCGCTTTGGTGGTTTGCGGCAACCATACCGCTGTGGCGTTCTTACCGGCAGCTGCATTATGTGCCAGCGCAGCCGCATGTCGTTGCAGGCAGCTTCCGCAGGCTGGCGGACACGCTGAAAAATATGCGCAGGCATCCGCGGGTTTTCTGGTTTTTGCTGGCGTTTTTTTGTTATATCGACGGGGTATACACGATTATCGATATGGCCACGGCATATGGAACAGCGCTCGGTCTGGATACGACGGGGCTTTTGCTGGCGCTTTTGGTCACGCAGATTGTGGCGTTTCCGGCGACGCTGTTATTCGGCAGGCTGTCCGGCAAATATTCCCCGCGCATGCTGATCTCGGTTTGCATTGCCGCGTATACGCTGATCACGGTCTTTGGCATGACACTCGATTCCCAGCCGAAATTCTGGATTCTGGCTGTCTGCGTCGGGCTGTTCCAGGGCGGTGTGCAGGCATTGTCACGTTCGTATTTTGCCAGGATCATCCCGCAGGAACAGGCAGGGGAATATTTTGGAATCTTTGATATCTGCGGAAAAGGAGCGTCTTTTTTAGGCACGATGCTGGTAAGCATCACCAGCCAGGTCACGCACAGCATCCATTACGGCATCGGGTCGCTGATCGTGCTGTTTATCCTGGGATTTTTCCTGTTCCAAAAGTCCTGCGTCTGTCCTGAAGAGGGGAAGCGTTAAGACTGCCTTGAAACGTCTGTCCTGAAGAGGGGAAGCGCTAAGACTGCCTTGAAACGTCTGTCCTGAAGAGGGGAAGTGTTAGGTCCGTCCTGAAACCGGCTGCAGGAGAAGGGAAACGTTAGGCACGTTTCTGAAACAGCTGCAGAAGAAGGAACCTTCAGGCCCGCCCTGAAACCGGCTGCAGAAGAAGGAACCTTCAGGCCCGCCCGGCATATAATAACAGAAAGTAATTGCGGGCATAAGGATCTGGAGCCACTCGTTGACAGACAGTTCCTAAGCCGGAGGTCGAGGTAGATATGAGAGAATTAGTTCCAGGTGACAGAGGGGTGCCGGTGCAGTATGTGCAGCTTGCACTCGCACGCGCAGGGTATCCTGTAAAAACAGACGGTATTTTCGGGCAGCGGACGTGTGCTGCCCTGCAGGCATTTTTAGGCGCTGACCAGCCCTGCCAAGTCAAAAAGGCACAGTGGAGCCTGTTGCTTCCTTATCTAAAGGGGTATACCACATACCGGGTGGAAGAAGGGGATACGCTATGGGGATTGGCTTCCCGTCTGCATTCCTCTGTCCGCAGGCTGACCACTGCAAATCCGACAGCAGACCCTTCCAACCTTGCGGTAGGGACGGTGCTGCTTGTGCCATTTGACTTTCCGCTTGTATCAGAGGAAGTGGCATATACGTCCCTGCTTACGGACTGGATTTTAGAAGGGCTTTTGGTGCGCTATCCATTTTTGCATGAAGAACCGGCCGGAAACAGTGTCATGGGAAAACAACTATCCGTCATCCGCATCGGGGAAGGGAGCAGGCAGGTCTTTTATAATGCCTCCTTTCACGCAAATGAATGGATTACGACACCAGTGCTGTTAAAATTCGCCGAAGACTATGCAGAAGCATTTTCCATGGGAAGCCGGATCGGGGGCGTGCGTGCCTCATGGCTGTATTACGGATTCTGCCTTTCCCTGCTCCCGCTTGTGAATCCGGACGGGGTAGATCTGGTCAACGGGGTACTGGACGATCCGGACTATCTGGAACAGGCCGTTCAGATCTCAGCCCGGTATCCGGCGATCCCATTCCCGCAGGGCTGGAAAGCGAACATAGAAGGGACCGACTTAAACCTTCAGTTTCCGGCAGGCTGGGAAAATGCCAAAAAAATCAAATACCAGCAAGGCTACCGCACACCCGCGCCGAGAGATTATGTCGGCCCGGCGCCGTTGACCGCACCAGAAAGCCACGCAGTCTATGCATATACGAGGCAGAACCAGTTTTCACTGATCCTGGCTTATCATACGCAAGGCGAGGTCATTTACTGGAAATATCTGGACTATGAGCCAAAAGAATCCTACCGGATTGCCCGGTATTTTGGGGAAGTAAGCGGCTACACGGTAGAACAGACACCGGCTGCATCTGGATATGCCGGATATAAGGACTGGTTTATCCAGGAATATAACAGGCCAGGATACACCATCGAGGTCGGGCGCGGGACCAATCCGCTGCAGATGGACCAGTTCGCAAAGATCTATCAGGATAACCTGGGGATTCTGACAGGCGCAATGACACAGCTTGTGTAAGCCAGGAAAAACAGACCCCATTACCACACAAGAAGGAGAAAAAAGATGGAACCATTTGAGATGAATTTTAAAATATACCTGGAGGCAGACGATATCGGGCAGTCCCGCATCCATACAAGCACCGCTTTCTTAAAAAACCGCATGGAAAATTCCCGCAACCGTTATCTGCACGGGGCAGCATATGATGATGAATCAGATTTGGATGCATTTACACTGCGGTTTTATGCGGAAAAACAGCTTCGGGAGGAGGCATGCGCTTCCCCGCAGGAGGCATTGGATTTTGTGATGGATCTGGCGCAGATTCTGGAGGATGTTGCGGCTGCGCATTCTTTTTTAGATCTGGAAGGGGAGTTTTCCTGGAAGTTCCGCGGGGAGGATAAGAGGTATGAATTTCGGTCTGAGGGGGGATCAGATTGGTGTGATTTTGTGGAGGGGTAGGAGATGTGCGGACGCCGGGTGAGGGGGAAATGGCCTGGCTTCCTGCTCCTGTTCCGGAATGTTAAGAATCCCTAGGCATTCTGCGTTTACACAGTGGCACCGTCCGGGCGCGCCGCCTAGTTCGCCCTGGCTAAACGCCAGAAGCTAAAGGCGTCGCTGGGCTCCGCCCCTACTTTATTGAGCAGAATGCCAAGGGCTTCTAAACATTCCTCCAACGTCGCTGGAAGC
>CANOET010000218.1 GCA_947564835.1 uncultured Eubacterium sp.
AGCGATTAGTTCACCGCAGCGTTGCCCCAGTCCGCCCAAGGTGTGTCTCCCGGCACATTCCCTGGCCACAGCCCGCAGAGTCGTCCGGATAGCCATTTCCTCCTCGGCTACCCAGGATTTTTCGGGACGCCAAAATACGCAACACAATGTCAAAAGTGTTTCTTTTCTGGTTCATCCAAGTAAGGCAATATATGTTATAAGATCAGGAAGCGTCAGCTGTTTTTCAGAGGCGTTTCTTTTTTGATGTATAAAGTAAATATTTTGTATAATTCCAGCCAAAATGCAGATACTGGTAAGGAAACTTGCTTAAGGAATAAAAAGAGTAAAGATATAGAAAGAGTAAGAGTAAGGAATCGAAGCGTATGAGCATACAACAAGAAAGGCAAAAACCTCCCGGCCAGACATACAGCCGGGCACAGGTAAACCAGCAGGATAAGCTGACAACCAAAGAACAGGTGCATCCGGTGTCAGTCCGTGTCAGTGAGAATAAGAAGGTTCTTGAGGAAATGTTTGGCAACAGCGCGGATATTAAAATGCGCGAAATGGTGCTAGGGCGGGAGCAGGTGCGTTGTCTGGCGGCTTATGTCGAGATTACGGCGGGGTCGCTGGCATTTGAAAATTCACTGGTCGGGCGGCTGCTGAATGATCTGTCCCAGCTTCCTGCGGAGCAGATCTATCAGTCATTGGCGCAAAACGGGCAGGGGCTGTGCGATGTGACGCCGTTTGAAAATATCGAGGATGCCGTACAGTTCGGAATGCTGACCGGGGATGTGGTTTTGTTTGTGGATGGATTTGCAAGCGCTCTGAAAATCCCGGATAAAGGTTATCCGAATATGGGTGTGACAAAGCCGGAATCGGAAAAGGTCATCCGCGGTTCGCAGGAAGGATTTGCAGATTCGGTCAAGGTCAATACGGCGCTGATCCGCAAGCGCATCCGCTCGACAAAGGTGCGTGTAAAAGAAGTAAAGGCCGGCGTGTATTCACATACGAATATTGACCTGGTCTATATGGAAGGGCTGGTATATCCAAGCCTGTTGGAAGAGATTGAGCGGCGTCTGGATTCGTTTACAATTGACGGCGTGCTGGACAGCGGGACGGTTGAGCAGCTGACGGAGGATGCCTGGTATTCGCCGTTTCCGCAATTCCAGACGACGCAGCGGCCAGACCGGGCGGCAATTGCGGTGATGGAGGGCCGGGTGGTGCTGCTGTGTGATAATTCACCGGCGGCGCTGATTCTGCCGACGGATATGAACTCGATGCTAAAGACAAGCGATGACTACTATAACCGTTTTGAAATTGCGACGCTGGAGCGGCTGATCCGGTATGCTTCGGCAGTTATGGCACTGGCTTTGCCTGCCTTTTATCTGGCTGTGACCAACTTCCACACGCAGATTCTGCCAACGTCCCTGCTGCTGTCCTTTGCAGCGGCCAGACAGGGCGTGCCGTTTCCGGCGGTTGTGGAAGTGCTGCTGATGGAGCTGTCGTTTGAACTGCTGCGGGAAGCCGGTGTGCGCCTGCCCGGAGCGATGGGGAATACGATCGGTATTGTAGGCGGCCTGATTATCGGGCAGGCAGCTGTGGAGGCAAATCTGGTCAGCCCGATTGTCGTAATCGTCGTCGCGTTTACCGCGCTCAGTTCCTTTGCGATCCCGAATGAAGAACTGGCGACGGCATTTCGGATCCTAAAATTTTATATGATTGCGCTGTCGGCATGGCTTGGGCTGTTTGGATTCCTGGCAGCGTCGTTAAGCATCCTGATCCATCTGGCAAGGCTGCGCAGCTTTGGGATTCCGTATCTGATGCCTTATATAGGGGCAGAGCTGAACGGTTACGAAGATGAACGGGACAGCCTGCTGCGGTTTCCGTTATTTTCGATGCGGCGCCGTCCGATTTACGCAAGACGGATGCAGCGGCTGCGGCTGACATTTGGAACGAAGAAAAATCAAGGGAAGGAAAAATAACGTGTTTTCCAGTAATGACAAGATATCGTCACGGCAGATAAAAAGGCTGCTCGTCTTCGACATATTTGGCGCAGGTTCGCTGCTGCTGCCGTCACAGCTGGCTATGTCCGAAAACGGAATCGGAATCTTTAGTATTCTGGCAGGAACGTTTTTTGCGGGGGCATATTTGTGGCTGCTGCGGATATGCGCCAGCCGGACGGAGTCAGATTATCTGAATTATTTAAAAACAGGCTGGGGCAATATCCTGGCAAGGCTGTGTTATCTTGGCTATGCGCTGATCAGTATCATTACGTGCGCATGGGCGGCCAAGATTCTGACACAGCTGGTATGCGACAGCCTGCTGGACAGCGTTGATTTTGCGGCGGCGCTGTTTGTAATTATGCTGCTGGCATATTACGGGGCATCGGCCGGAATCGAAGCGAGGGCCAGAGTCTACGAAATCCTGTTTTGGGTGCTGGTGATTCCGCTGCTTATCATGCTGGCGCTATGCGTCAGGCAGGTGCAGGTAATCCAGTGGTTTCCGCTGCTCGGGGAGCAGGACGTGATCAGCTGGAGCTGGTTCTTTATCGGCACATGGCGGTGCTTCGCCGCGTTTTTGCCGCTGACCTTTCTGCTGTTTTTGCTGCCGCATGTACAAGACAAACGCAAATCCCAGCGTGCAGCCGGATGGGCGGTGCTGTTGATCGGTGCGGCGCTGCTGCTGGTCTATCTGGTGCTGCTGGGGATCTTTGGCAGCGGTGCGCTGGCGAAGGAACAGTATCCGGTCATCACGCTGATGGGCATGGTAAAAATACCGGGTGAGTTTTTAAAACGGCTGGATGCAGTGATGGTCGGCGGATGGTTTTTTACACTGTATGCATTGATCGGGTCTGCGCTGTTTTACGGGGTGGTGATTGCGCGCAGGGCACTGACAGGAGACGATAGGCATAGGCAGGAAGCGGCAGGCACGTATGGGCAGGAAACAGCAGGCACGTATGGGCGGCAGGAAGCAGGCACATATGGGCGGCAGGAAGCAGGCACATATGGGCGGCAGGAAACAGGCACATTTAGGCAGCAGGAAGCAGGTGCTGAAACAGCAGGCAGCGCAGGCACGAAAAAGACGGCGGGGGATACTGCAGGCCAGCCGGATAATGGACAAAGCGCGGGCGGCAGGGCATATTGGCAGGGATCGAATATCTGGTTTCTAATTGCAGCGGCCGCTTCGTATGGAATCGCATACGCATTTCATCTGTGGCCGCAGATGCAGGCACAGGCAGTGAAGGTGTTTTATCTGGGCTGCGTGCCGTTTGCAGTAGTGGTTCCTGTAATCTCGCTGTTTTTATGCAGTAAGAGGGAATTGGAATAAGAGAAACAGCCGTACGGAATCCAGTCTGGTGGCACGGATATGCAGGGAATGGGGATTTTGGCAGAAACAGCATGGATGTGTAGGAAGTGGAGATGATGCTGAAGGCTGCATGGATGTCCAGGAAGCGGAGATGATGCCGAAGGTTGCATGGATGTGTAGGAAACAGGGATGATGTCGGAGGCTGCATGAATGTGTAGGAAACAGGGATGATACCGGAGGCTGCATGGATGTGTAGGAAACAGGAATGATGCCGGAGGCTGCATGGATGTGTAGGAAACAGGGATGATACCGATGACTGCATAGATGTATAGAAACAGGGATTACGCAGGGGTTGCAAGGATGTATAGAAAATGGGATGATGCCGGAGGTTGCGTGGATGTGTAAAAAATGGACGAGCAGGGTACAAAGGATGATCGGAATGATCGCGTCTGTCTTATTTGTAAGCGGGTGCGGAGGCGCGGAGCTGGAAAACAAGACATTTCCGCTGGCAGTGGTGATTGCACAGCAAAAGGGGCAGCATACGATCTGCTATCTTGCACAGCAGCTGTCCGATGTAGCAAATGAGCGGGCGGACGGCGGAAATATGACAGCTGCGGACGCATCCGGAAGTACTTACTATGAGACGCATAAAACATTTGAAAAAAACAACCGCTGCCAGCTGGATATGACGCATACAAAGGCGGTGGTCTTTCAGAACGGTTTTTTGGAAAGCAGCGCATTTATGCAATTCCTGGATACGGTACGCAGCGAAAATACGTATGCCAGAAATACACTCGTCTATCTATCAGACAGCAAGATGGACGAACTGGCAGAACTAAACAGCACATTGGAGGTTCCGCTGGGCAGCTATCTGGAACAGATGACAGAAAACGAACAGGAAATGAAGGAGCAGGCTTTCGCAACACTGGGGGCACTCCTCAATGAACAGGCCAATGCCAGCCGGGTATTGCTGCTTCCGGTGCTGGAAGTACAGCGCGGGCTGCCAGTGATTACCTCTTATGAAGTACTGCAGGGCTTTGAAGCAAAAGGCCGGATCGGGCTGGAAGAGGCACAGATTTATTTTCTGCTGGCAGGGCAGCTAAAGCAGATGGATGTATATCTGGATGAACGGGAGCAAGTACGGCTGAGCAAACTGAAATGTAAGCGCAGGTTTACCATGGAGGACGGAAAGGTGACACAGCGGCTGGTTCTTACAGCAGATGCCGAGCGCATTACCGGGAACGCCGGACAGGCGCGGATTGAGGAGGCACTGAAAAACAGAATCGAGGAAGCATGCCGGTCGCAGATGGATGAGAAGGGGGTTGATTTGACGGACAGCGGCAGGTATCTGGCGTTGTATGCGCCTGAGGTATACCGGGTGTATGGCCGGCGGGGGCAGGAGTATCGGAGGAATCTGGTTTGTGAGGGGGAGGTGCGGATCCGGGTGCTGTGAGGGGATGTGGTTAAGCGGACGATATTGCGGGCTGTGGGGATTAGTTGGCCAAGGGGATGTGGTTAAGCGGACCATACCGTTTAAAAGCCGCCCTTGCGGAAGCGAGGGACTTTAAGTCCGGAAAAAAATATCAGGATATGCAGGAAGCACACGAAAAAAAGTGCGTTCTTATGAACGCCGGATCAAAGATCTGGAATCGGAACTTGCAAAAGCTTACCGTGATATTGTAAATATCCGTGACCATTGGTTTGAGGTATTAGGGGATCTGGAAAAGGAACTGCAAGCCTACTGTGAACAGCAACTCTGTTATAAATATTTAATAATTATTTTATAAAAGTTATTGCTTTTAGACAAAAAATATAGTATAATATTTTGACCAAAGAGAAATTATATGAATAGAAAACTAAGTAAGGAGGGATTTTATGGAAAGAGCATTGGCTGTTGCTAAAGAGTTTTACGATGGATATTTTAGCTGCTTTGGCAAAAAGATGGATGAAATGAAAATGCATAAGTTAATGTATTTTGCACAGAGAGAATCGCTTATGCTTAGTGGAGATGTTTTATTTCAGGAGGATTTTTTCGGTTGGAAGTATGGACCTGTATTAAAAAGTGTCAGAAGTGAATATATGGAAGAACAACCATTCCAAGATGTTGAAGGATGTGTGTGTCAGGCAACAAGGGATTTAGTTAAGGCTGTTATGGACAGGTATGCTAAATTGTCATCATGGCGTTTAAGTAGTTTATCTCATAATGAGTTTTCTTGGAAATGTTCAAGAAAAGGATTAGATGCGTCTGATAATGGAAATGTTAAACTTGAAGTAAGTGCAATGAAAGTAGATGCTGCTAGAGAATTGTCTCAACGGAAGAGTTAGATAAAATACAATTGCAGATAGGGGTGATTGTAATTAGCCTTGCTGAAGATAGAAAGTTTTATCAACAATATAAATGTGAGATTTTAACAAGCAATCAAATCAATAAATTATTAATTAATGATTTTAAAGCAGACGATCTTGGACGTTCATTGGAAGAATATCTGAAAGCAAACGCTTGGAGTGAGGATTCTGATGGCGAAACAAAAGTTTATTTGATTAAGGATATAGATAATAAGGTCGCATTATATTTTTCATTGAAATGTGGCCTTTTGTATGAACCATATGATTATTTTCGTCTTGCATCTGATGAATTGGATTTTGTTAATATGTTAATTGATGCATTGAAAATTAAGGATCATGAAGCCATAAATAGTTATATTGAGTCTGGATATTTTGATGCTGAAAAAACAGATAAATTATATAAGATAGCACAAGAACGTATAGACATAAAAAATGAGGGAATTGAACTGGGGGATGATGAATCCACATTAAAGGTACATAAATGTTATTCTGCTATTGAATTACGCCACTTTTGTAAAAATGTAAATTATCAAACTGAAAAAAGAAAAGTGCCTTTAGGAGTTGGTTTATTTTGGGAAGTTATTGTTCCGCAGATATATAGAATAACAGATTTAGTGGGATGTAAATATTTGTATTTATTTGCAGCTGATAATACACCAACAAAAGAAAATCAGCATGAAACAAGGAAATTGGTACAATATTACAAAAATGATTTAAAATTTGAAGATATTCAAGGATTAACGGTAATTAAGCCGACGTATGATAGATCTTGTTGGGGAATGATTCAAAAGATATCAGATTTGAGAAAAAATCAAGAAGTAATATGGGAAGAATTTTCAGATGTTTAAAGTAAGATGTGATTAAAACACCTAGTGCTCCATCCGGGCATAAATTAGAGTTTATTACAGCCTGATTCACGCCATTGCTGCGTTAAAAATTCTAGTCGATGGAACCACATCGCCGTCGAAATTTTGCCTTGCACTGACGCGAATCAGACTGCACTAAACTCTAATTTATGCCCGGATGGAGCACTAGCGTGAGTTTCAGACTTTTCATGTAGAAAACGTCAAATAGCCTGAAACAACGAAAGGTATTGACTATTATTTTATTGTCCAAAGCCACCGTGTTAATGGAAAAGTAAAATAAAAAATGAATGCCGTAGTAAAATAGCAGTTGGGCACTACACATAAATCCTCAGAAATGTCTAAAACAAAGCATTTCTGAGGATTCTTTTTCAAAAAGTCTGAAACTTACGTTAGGCATTCTGCATATACACAATGGCACCGTCCGGTCGCGGCACCTAGTTTACCTTGTCTAAACGCCAGAAGCCAAAGGCGTCTCTGGGATCAGCCCTTGATTTAACGAGCAGAATATCAAGGGATTCTAAATATTTCTCTAACGTCGCTGGAAATCAGGCCCTTTCCCCCTCATCCGGCTGGTTTTCACCCGCTTTACATGAAATCGATCATTCAGCTATTGTAAAGCCTGCCATCATCAGACTCTGCGGGCTGGGGACCGGGGACGCGCCGGGAGACACACCTTGGAAGGACGTTGAAGGGGCGCTTTTAGCGG
>CANOET010000219.1 GCA_947564835.1 uncultured Eubacterium sp.
CCTCCTGTCTAAGTCTCCGTAAGCGCTGGATTTCACCTCCGCTAAGAACGCCCCTTGAACGTCCTTCCAAGGTGTGTCTCCCGGCGCGTCCCTGGGCCACAGCCCGCAGAGTCGTCCGCTTAGCCACCTCTCCCCCGGCCAACCAAGATCTTTCGGAAAAAAGCAATAAAAAAGAAAAAATAAGAAAGGAGGACTGTACATGTGGCTTTTATTTGCCTTGCTGTCCGCGGTATTTGCGGCACTGACTTCCATACTGGCTAAAATCGGCATCGAAGGCGTAAATTCAAATCTTGCCACAGCAATACGGACAGTAATAGTTGTTCTAATGGCATGGGGAATGGTTTTTCTGACAAATACGCAGAGCGGGATTACGGACATCAGCAAAAAAAGCTGGCTATTCCTGATTCTTTCCGGCCTGGCAACCGGCGCATCCTGGCTTTGCTACTACCGCGCATTACAGATCGGAGACGCATCTAAGGTTGTGCCAGTCGATAAGTTAAGTGTTGTCATTACCCTGATTCTGGCATTTATATTTCTTCACGAAGAATTTACAGTCAGGTCGCTGATTGGCTGTGTGTTGATTGGTGCGGGGACGCTTATTATGGTCATATAATTTATTGAGCCGTCCGAACCGCCATGCCCCTCCAGAGTAACTTTATATAAAAATCTAAATTCGGCAATTTCACAGTATTTTGACAAATATAACATTATTTTATGGTATAATACCGGGAATGACCTTAAAAATTTCAATGAAAAGAGAAAAATATTCTATGTTTTATTTAAAAAATATCCGATATACTGTCAATAGTAACAAGGGGTTACGCTTATAGCGTGATAGTTAGGAAAGGAGAAAAATATGAAAAGAAAATTAGTAGCAATGACATTAGCAGCAGTTATGGGCCTTTCGGTAGCTGCATGTGGTTCGGGTGGAGATGATAAAACAGCAGATGACGGAAAAAACACAGAAGATAATGCAGACGGCGGCGCAGCAGATGACGGTGCAGCAGATGATGGAAATGCAGACGCAGCAGATGACGGCGCGGCAGACGGCGGTGACGCAGGAGCTGCATCCGGAGATGTAGCGAATAAAGATAAGCCGCTGGTATGGTTTAACCGCCAGCCTTCGAACAGTTCTACCGGCGAACTTGATATGTCAGCCCTGACATTTAATGATAAAACATATTATGTAGGCTTTGACGCAAATCAGGGCGCTGATCTGCAGGGAACTATGGTAAAGGATTATATCGAAGCAAATATCGATAAAATTGACCGCAACGGAGACGGCGTCATCGGATATGTCCTGGCCATCGGCGATATCGGGCATAATGATTCCATTGCCCGTACCAGAGGTATCCGTAAAGCGCTCGGTACTGCTGTAGAAAAAGACGGTAATGTCAATAGTGATCCGATCGGTACGAATACAGACGGTTCTGCTTCTGCGGTACAGGACGGCACGCTTGAAATCGGCGGCAAGACTTATACAGTACGTGAATTGGCTTCACAGGAAATGAAGAACTCTGCAGGCGCTACGTGGGATGCAGCTACAGCTGGCAATGCAATTGGCACATGGTCTTCTTCGTTTGGAGAAGAAATCGATATTGTCGCATCCAATAATGACGGCATGGGCATGTCTATGTTTAATGCATGGTCAAAGGACAATAATGTACCTACCTTCGGCTATGATGCGAACAGCGATGCAGTGGCTGCAATTGCAGAAGGCTACGGCGGCACGATCAGCCAGCATGCAGACGTGCAGGCATATTTAACGCTCCGTGTTCTGCGTAATGCATTGGATGGCGTAGATATTGATACAGGTATCGGCACAGCAGATGAAGCTGGCAATGTACTTTCGGATGATGTATTTGTATATAATGAAGACCAGCGTTCTTACTATGCATTGAATGTAGCGGTAACTGCTGATAATTATCAGGATTTTACGGATTCAACCAAGATTTATGAGCCGGTTTCCAAACAGCTGGATGCAGCTAAGAGCCCTTCCAAGAAAGTATGGCTGAACATTTACAATGCTTCAGATAACTTCTTAAGCTCTACATACCAGCCGCTTCTTCAGAATTATGATGATATTCTTAATCTTGAAGTAGAATATATCGGCGGTGACGGGCAGACAGAGTCCAATATTACAAATCGTCTTGGAAATCCTGGCCAGTACGATGCATTTGCGATCAATATGGTTAAGACGGATAATGCGGCTTCTTATACGGCTTTACTGAATCAGTAATTTTGTATACAGATTAAAATAAGGACAGACAGAACAGTGGATCAGGGTAAAAAATTGTTTCTGTTCACATGCGGGCTTTGCGTTTTATGCAAGCCCGTAAGAAAGAGAAATAAGTTATTTGTGAACAGGAGCAAGTTATTTGCCCTGATTTTTTAAAAATATATTCGGAAGCAGAGGAATACGCATATACAGGAGTAAAAATATGGCAGATAAGAAAGATGATATTGTCTTATCGATACGCGGAATGAGCAAGTCCTTTGGCCGGAACAGGGTTTTAGACCATATTCAGCTGGATGTGAAGCGTGGAACAGTTATGGGGCTGATGGGCGAAAACGGCGCCGGAAAATCAACTATGATGAAGTGTCTGTTCGGAACGTATCAGAAGGACGAAGGGAATATCTTCCTTGACGGCAAGGAAGTCAGCTTTTCCGGGCCGAAGGATGCACTGGAAAACGGGATTGCAATGGTACATCAGGAGCTGAACCAGTGTCTGGAACGAAATGTAATCGATAACCTGTTTCTGGGACGTTATCCAGTCAATTCCATGGGCGTAGTCGATGAAGGCAGAATGAAAAAAGAAGCATCCGAGCTTTTCAGAAAGCTGGGCATGACTGTAAATCTGACACAGCCGATGCGGAATATGTCGGTATCACAAAGGCAGATGTGCGAGATTGCAAAGGCAATTTCTTACAATTCCAAAGTCATCGTTTTAGATGAGCCGACGTCATCACTGACGGTGCAGGAAGTAGATAAACTGTTTGAAATGATGCGGATGCTAAAAGCACAGGGAATCTCCCTGATCTATATTTCCCATAAGATGGATGAGATTTTTGAAATCTGTGATGAAATCTCAGTACTGCGCGACGGTAACCTGGTTATGACAAAGAGCAGTAAAGATACGAATATGAATGAGCTGATTGCGGCAATGGTCGGACGTTCTTTGGAAAACAGGTTTCCGCCGGTAGACAATCAGCCAAAGGATGTGATTTTATCTATTCAGCATCTGTCTACAAAGTTCGAACCGCATCTGCAGGATATTACCTTCGATGTACGGGAAGGTGAAATTTTCGGATTGTACGGATTGGTCGGCGCGGGACGTACGGAGCTGCTGGAAACGATTTTCGGCGTCCGCACGAGGGCGGCAGGAAGAGTTTATTTTAATGGACGGCTGATGAATTTCGGCAGTGCAAGAGAAGCGATGGACCATGGATTTGCTATGATCACGGAGGAACGCAAGGCAAACGGGCTTTTCTTAAAGGGCGATCTGACGTTTAATACAACGATTGCAAATCTGGATCAGTATAAATCAGGCGTTGCGCTATCCGATGCCAAGATGGTCAAAGCAACGGCGAAAGAGATCAAAATTATGCATACAAAGTGCATGGGGCCGGATGATATGATCTCCAGCCTGTCCGGCGGGAACCAGCAGAAGGTTATTATGGGGAAATGGCTGGAACGCAGCCCGCAGGTATTTATGATGGATGAACCTACCAGAGGCATTGACGTAGGCGCGAAATATGAGATCTATGAGCTGATTATCAATATGGCAAAACAGGGAAAGACCATTATTGTGGTTTCCTCTGAAATGCCGGAGATCCTTGGCATTACGAACCGGATCGGAGTCATGTCAAACGGGCATCTCTCCGGTATTGTAAATACAAAAGAGACCGATCAGGAAGAGCTGTTAAGGCTTAGCGCAAAATACCTATAAAGAGGGAGATGAATAGTTATGGCGAATGGAAACAGTACGATTCTTACGGCTGAAGAAGAAAAGAAGCTACGCAAGCCGATCGATGAGTATGTCGGCAAGATTCAGGCGAAGATAGACGATCTGAGAAAAGACGGAACAGACCGGGTGCTCTCTCTTCAAAACCATATGGACAGCATTAAGAGAGACCGTTCTTTGACTAGGCAGGAGAAAGAAGCAGCAATTGCGTCCGATCAGGCAGAAATCGCAAAGGCAAAATCCGTCGAAGCAGGAAATAAGGATAAAGTTGCAAAATTAATTGCTGAAGCAGAAGCTTACTTAAAATCCAATTTTGATAAAGATTACTATGAAGTTGTTAAACAAAGCTGTTACCGGGAAAAAGCAGAAGCAAAGGAAAATTACAGCAAAAGGGTGGCACAGCTCGAACAGGAGCATAAAGCCGCTGTAGCAAAGCTATCCGACCATCAGGAAATCAAAGATGAAAATTATGTGCATAAGAACCGTCTGTTTGACGCAAAGATGCAGCTGGAAAAAGATCTGCAGGAAGTAAAAGACCGCAGACATGCAGCCTACACACATAAATACCATCTGATTGACCTGCTTCGCATGTCAAAATTTACATTTGCCGAGACAAGCGCCCAAAAATGGGAGAACTATAAATACACCTTTAACCGCAGGGCATTTTTATTGCAGAATGGATTATATATTGCGATATTGCTTGTATTTATTATGCTTTGCATTATTACGCCGATTGTAAAAAAGACACCGCTGCTGACCTACAATAATGTCTTGAATATTCTGCAGCAGGCATCGCCGCGTATGTTTCTGGCGCTTGGCGTTGCGGGGTTGATTTTGTTAACAGGCACCGACCTTTCCATCGGGCGTATGGTCGGCATGGGTATGACAACCGCAACGATCATTATGCATCAGGGGCCGAATACAGGTTCCGTGTTCGGGCATGTATTTGATTTTTCAAACCTGCCTGTTGGTGTGAGAGTTATTTTTGCTTTGTTTATGTGTGTGCTTTTATGTACCTTTTTTACAGCAATTGCAGGCTTCTTTACGGCGAAGTTCAAAATGCATCCGTTTATTTCTACAATGGCAAATATGCTGGTTATTTTCGGCTTAATTACTTATGCGACAAAAGGGGTATCGTTTGGCGCTATCGAGCAGACCATTCCGGCAATGATCATTCCAAAGATCAACGGCTTTCCGACTATTATCCTCTGGGCAGTGGCAGCAGTCGTAATCGTATGGTTTATCTGGAATAAAACGACATTTGGAAAAAATCTGTATGCGGTAGGCGGAAACCCGGAAGCAGCATCCGTGTCCGGTATTTCTGTATTCCGGGTAACGGTAGGCGCATTTGTCCTGGCAGGTATTCTCTACGGTTTTGGTTCCTGGCTGGAATGCGCAAGAATGTACGGGTCTGGGTCTGCAGCTTATGGGCAGGGCTGGGAAATGGATGCAATTGCAGCCTGCGTAGTCGGCGGCGTATCATTTACAGGAGGGATTGGCAAGATCTCAGGTGTGGTAGTTGGTGTATTTATCTTTACGGCGCTGACATATTCCCTGACGATTCTTGGAATTGATACAAACCTTCAGTTCGTGTTCTCGGGGATTATTATACTTGTGGCGGTAACGCTTGATTGCCTTAAGTATGTGCAGAAGAAATAATGTTAAGAATCCCTAGTGCTCCATCCGGGCAGAAATTAGATTTTATTACAGCCTGATTCACGCCATTGCTGCGTTAAAATTTCTAGTCGATGGAACCACATCGCCGTCGAAATTTTGCCTTGCACTGACGCGAATCAGACTGCACTAAACTCTAATTTCTGCCCGGATGGAGCACTAGGGATTCTGCATTTACACAGTGGCACCGTCCAGGCGCGTTCCCTGGCCGCAGCCCGCAGAATCGTCCGCTTAGCCACATCCAGGTTAGGGGAACTGTACTTTATGTGTTGTAAACGACTCTTAGCGTTCCAGAAATTCTCCAACATGATCTGCTGTAACTTTAAAATATGGTAAATAAATATATTTTTCATTCATAAATGAGATATCGTCTGTTCCTTGTCCTGTAATAAGCGATACAGCCAGATTGGCAATAGATTCTGCCTGCCCTTCTTTATCATTATAAACAGTTGCGTTCAGTTCTTTATCTATAACTGCCTTCAGTCCGACATCGGTTCCGTCGATTCCAAAGAATAACGGCAATACTGATTCAGTTACGTTCAATTTTTTATAAGCGTCAATTGCACCTAATGCCATATCATCATTGTTTGCCAGTACGAGTTCGATTTGGTTCTGATGCTGGCTGATCATCTGCATCATACGGTTTTGTGCCTGTGCGCGGTTCCAGTTTGCGATCTGGCAGCTTAGCTTTTCCAGTTGGATCCCTTGATGGATTAAGGTGTTTACGGCATATTCGGTTCGGATAATTGCATCTTGGTGTCCTGGTTCGCCTTCCAGCACCACATACTGGATTTTACCATCATGGTTGCGGTCTGCCTGTGCATCGGCAAGAATGGCAGCGGCGGCCAGTTCTCCCTGCATTCGGCCTGCCTGTTTCGCATCTGCGCCGACATAATAGAGCTGATCCCACTGCATCATATCTTCTGCCACCGGCTCGCGGTTGAAAAAAATAATAGGTATTTCTCGTTCTCTTGCAAGATCTATGATTTCCGACGGGTCTGCGCGGTCTGCCAAATTGACACATAATATGCTGCATCCGGCATCCAGCAATTCTTTGACCTGGTCATTCTGGTTACGCTGGGAACCTGCAGCATCACGGAGCGTCATGGTAAGAGCCAGCTGGTCATTTTCATTTGTTCGCTGGTCGAACTGATCTCTGAGACAATTGGTCAGTTGCCTGATATACGTATCACTCTGGTTATAGCAGGCAACGCCTATACGGGCCTTTTCGGGGGTGTCCGGCTGAGGGCTGCTGCAGGAGACACAGGTTAGCAGCGTGGCTGCGAGTATGATATGGGGGATTTTGGAGTTGATTGTTTTCATTTTGTACCTCCGCTGTATCTATAAATATAGGTGGGCTGGCGGGCCATGGTGTGGTGGCTCTGCGGACGACTCTGCGGGCCATGGTGTGGTGGCTTTGCGGACGACTCTGCGGGCCATGGTATGGTGGCTCTGCGGACGACTCTGCGGGCTGTGGGCAGGGGATGCGCCGGGAGACGCACCTTGGGCGGACTGGGGCAACGCTGCGGTGAACTAATCGCTAACTGCGACTA
>CANOET010000220.1 GCA_947564835.1 uncultured Eubacterium sp.
CCTGGCTAAACGCCAGAAGCTAAAGGCGCCGCTGGGCTTCGCCCCTGATTTAACGAGCAGAATACCAAGGGCTTCTAAACATTCTTCCAACGTCGCCGGAAGCCAGGCCCTTTCCCCCTCATCCGGCTGGTTTTCACCAGTTTTACATGAACCGCAAATTCAGGTGTTGTAAAGCCCGCAGGGTTGTCTGGTTAGCCACATCCCCTGGCCAATCAAGATCTATCGGGAAGCAAAAAAACGCAACACAATGTCAAAAATGCTTCTTTTCTGGTTTATCCAGGTTAGGATATATGCAATATTATTTTTCGATAAAATAAGATCCCAGGAGCAGTGTTGATGTATTTTTTGCCCTTGGGATTTTCTTTTTTTGAGCGGAATTAAAATGAAAACTAATCGGATGAGGGGGAAAGGGCTTTATTGAACTGTAATTTAGATATTGTAAAGCCCGCAGAGTCGTCCGGGCAGCCACATCCCCCAGCCAACCAGAATCAAAATTTCTTCATTTCACCCCAAAATCACCCATAAGTCCCCAAAAATCCACCCGCAGTTTTACGACAAACAGAAACGCATATGGGTATTTCTCCTCTTCTACCAGCCCGGCACTCCCTCCCCACTCCCCCGCAAAGCCCCTAAAACAGCGAATTTTGTCGAAAAAAGCAGATATTTAATGAATCATGTTTTTTAATAAACATATTGACTTTCTGCCCAAACCCGGCTACAATAGATAACGGTTAGTAGTCTGTTGCCGGACGGCAAAAGACTGCTGAATATCATTTACAGGAGGGGATAAAATGCTCATTCGCAGGGCACAGGAATCGGATCTGGAAGGTATCAACAGGCTGTTAATCCAGGTCCTTAAGATCCATCACAAAGGCCGACCGGATTTATTCCAGGAAGGAGACAGGAAAAAATATACAGATGAACAGCTGAAAGAAATTATCCATGGCAGGGACACGCCTGTTTTCGTGGCGGCGGATGAAAACGGGCAGGTGCTCGGTTATGCGTTCTGTATATTCAAACAATATCTAAATGACAATATTTTAACAGATATCAGGACTTTATATATCGACGACCTGTGCGTAGACGAACAGATCCGCGGACAGCAGATCGGCAGAAAGCTGTATGATGCGGTACTGGCGTTTGCGAAGCAGGAAGGGTGCTACAATGTGACTTTAAACGTATGGGCCTGCAACGAGGCGGCTATGCGGTTTTATGAAAAATGCGGCTTGAAAGTGCAGAAAATGGGGATGGAAGTCGTTCTGTAGGCGGGCGATGTTCTGGAAGCGCCGCCTGCAGAGCCGTCTATCCGGCCCGGCAGGCATTTGCAGCTGCGTTATTTTTTGAAGGAAGCGCGCTTACGCATGATAGGGTCCAGGATGCGCTTGCGGATGCGCAGGCTTTGCGGAGTTACTTCCAGCAGCTCGTCGGTATCGATAAAGTCTAGGGCCTGCTCCAGGCTTAAAATGCGCGGCGGGGTCAGGGTCAGCGCTTCGTCTGCGCTGGATGAACGGGTGTTGGTCAGGTGCTTTTTCTTGCACACGTTTAACTCGATATCTTCCGGCTTTGCGCTCTGGCCGACGACCATGCCGGAATAGACTTTTTCTCCGGCGCCGATAAACAGCTGGCCGCGCTCCTGGGCGCCAAACAGGCCGTAGGCTACGGAGACGCCGGTTTCGAACGCGATCAGGGAACCCTGCTTGCGGTACTGGATATCGCCGCAGTAAGCGTCGTAGCCGTCAAAGATCGTGTTGATAATGCCGTTGCCTTTCGTATCGGTCAGAAAGTCTCCGCGGTAGCCGATCAGGCCGCGGGAAGGGATGCGAAATTCGATGCGGGTGTAGCCTCCGGCGATGGAGTGCATATTTCGCATTTCGCCTTTGCGCTGGCAGAGCTTGTCGATGACGGCGCCGGTAAATTCGTCCGGGACGTCTACATAGGCGATTTCCATAGGCTCGGTCTTTTTGCCGTTTTCGTCTGTCTTGTACAGTACTTCGGCTTTGCTGACGGCAAATTCGTAGCCTTCTCTGCGCATATGCTCGATTAAAACGGATAAATGCAGCTCGCCGCGCCCGGATACTTTAAACACATCGGTATCTTCGGTTTCTTCCACGCGCAGGCTGATATCCGTATTCAGCTCACGGAAAAGGCGGTCGCGCAGATGGCGGGAGGTAATATATTTGCCTTCCTGCCCGGCAAGCGGGCTGTCGTTGACGACAAAGTTCATGGCGATGGTCGGCTCTGATATTTTCTGGAACGGGATCGCCTGCGGGCTGCCCGGTGCGCAGATCGTATCGCCGATATGGATATCCGCAATACCGGAAATGGCAACGATGGAGCCGATCTCTGCTTTTGGCACATCGACTTTGTTCAGGCCGTCAAATTCATACAGCTTGCTGATTTTGACCTTTTTGCATTTGTCAGGGTCATGGTGGTTGACCACGACGGCTTCCTGGTTGATGGTCAGGCAGCCATTATCCACTTTGCCGATACCGATGCGGCCGACGTATTCGTTGTAGTCAATCGTGCTGATCAACACCTGGGTGCTGGCGTCCGGGTCGCCCTGCGGGGCAGGGATGTAGTCGATAATCGTTTCAAACAGGGCAGTCATGTCCTTGCGCTCGTCGTTTAAATCAAGGACCGCGTAGCCGTCTTTGGCTGAAGCATACAGAAACGGGCAGTCAAGCTGCTCATCAGAGGCGTCCAGGTCCATAAACAGTTCGAGCACTTCGTCGATGACTTCATCCGGGCGGGCCTGCGGGCGGTCGATTTTGTTGATACAGACGATGACCGGCAGCGCAAGCTCCAGCGCTTTCATCAGTACGAATTTTGTCTGCGGCATAGCGCCTTCAAAGGCGTCTACGACGAGTACGACACCGTTCACCATTTTTAACACGCGTTCCACTTCACCGCCGAAGTCCGCGTGTCCGGGTGTGTCAATAATGTTGATTTTTACATCTTTATAAAAAACAGCGGTATTTTTGGAAAGGATGGTAATGCCGCGTTCGCGCTCCAGGTCGTTGGAATCCATGACACGTTCCTGCACCTCCTGGTTGGCGCGGAAGACGCCGCTTTGTTTTAACAATTCGTCCACGAGCGTGGTTTTGCCGTGGTCGACATGGGCAATAATTGCAATATTACGGACGTTGTCTCTTGTAATTTTCATAATAATCCTTCTTTCTATGATTAGTTTGCGGTTATTTTGGTTATTTTGCGTAAATTAACGTTTGGTTTATAAAAATTTCAAAAATTTGCGCATAAATAGTAGATGACGATTCGGGATTTTTCGATTATAATATACTTATCCCCGGAATTGTTCCCCGCCCATTTTATCATATTTTTAGCCTGGTGCAAGAAGTTTTGCCAGCGTATGCTTATTTTAGTCGATATGACAAAAAATACGATTGTACGAAAGCGAAATATAGAAAAGATTTTGAAATTTTGGAAACGTTACGTTGTCGACATGTTTTTCGGTGTTTTTCAGAGAGGGAATGGTAAATTCTGTCTTGTCAAAAACGCCCCGTCCGGCACAGCGGTTTCCAATGGCCAGTGGTACCGGGGTTCTAAATACGGTGGTGTAAGAATACAATGGTAGTAGCTGAAATCGGCCCGGCATGCAGGGCTGAAATAGTACCGCTTGGCAGTAAGAAGGAGTACATAAAATCAGATCAACTGTCACGTTTGAAAAGAGGAAGGAGAATTAAATTCATGGCAGATAAAATATTTGAAAACAATCAGGTAACTATTGCGGGTAAGATCGTGTCTGATTTTGAGTTCAGCCACGAGGTGTATGGAGAGGGCTTTTACATGGTAGATGTATCCGTGAACAGGCTGAGTAATTTTGTGGACTATATCCCGGTCATGGTATCGGAACGTCTGATCGACACAACACAAAATTATATCGGTCAGTACATCTATGTAACCGGCCAGTTCCGTTCTTACAACCGCCACGAGGAAAAAAAGAACCGTCTGGTGCTGTCTGTATTTGCAAGGGAACTCGAATTTATGGAGCAGGAGGAAGAGGACGTAAAAAGCAACCAGATCTTCCTGGACGGTTATATCTGCAAGGAGCCGATTTACCGCAAGACACCGCTTGGGCGCGAGATCGCAGACCTGCTGATTGCGGTGAACCGCTCTTACGGCAAATCGGACTACATTCCATGCATCTGCTGGGGCAGGAACGCGCGGTTTGCGTCCGGCTTTTCCGTAGGCGCCCATGTGCAGATCTGGGGCAGGATACAGAGCCGTGAATATGTGAAAAAACTGAACGAACTGGAGACGGAAAAACGGGTTGCTTACGAAGTGTCGGTCAGCAAGATCGAATATCTGGAAGAAAAGGGCTATGAATGATTGTAACAGTTCTATGGGTTATCTGAACGGTTACGCATGATTCGATAGAATGCTGAAAATTTCATAAAAAAATTGCATTTCCTGCAAAGGTGTGGTATCGTAAAGGAATCTGAAGCAGGTTACAAAGCGCAGGACGGTTCAAAGGAGGATATTATGGGTTCAGGCAGGGTTCAGATTTATTATGGAGACGGACGCGGAAAATCAACCGCCGCACTGGGATATGCACTGCAGACAGCGACCGCAGGCAAAAATGTATTTTTGATTCATTTTTTAAAGGGCAAGATGGCGGACGAATCGGCGTTTATGCAGCGGTTGGAGCCGGAAATCAAGATCTTTCATTTTGAAAAATCGGAAGGGCGCTACGAAGAGCTGTCCGATCAGGAAAAGACAGAGGAGAACCGGAATATTAAAAACGGCGTAAATTTTGCCAGAAAGGTTTTGCTGAATGATGAATGCAGCCTTTTGGTATTAGATGAGCTGCTGGGCGTGATTGATCATGCAGTGGTGACGAAAGAGGATGTGCAGGCCCTGTTTGAGGCGAAGGCAGAGGAGACGCAGATCATTGTAACAGGAAGGAAGTTGCCGGAGTATCTTAGGGATATGGCAGATGAGATTTATCAGTTTCAGACGGAGAAAAGCTGAGCATGCCTTGACAGATGCTCCAAACAGTGTTATAGTCAGGGAAAGAGGAATTGCATAAGGTGGATAGAGGTTGCGCAATCCATCAGTAGGGTATCCGATGCGGCAGGCGCAGGGGAGGTTACCGGAAAGGGGAGAGCGCCGAAAGGGACGTCATCCTGTATGCCGGCCCTTGGGTATGGAGTGAATAATTCCATAACTGTCATCCGAATGAGATCAGGATGGGGCGCTATCAGGCCGGAAGGACACGAAAAGGGTTCCGGCCAGTATATCATGATAAAAGCCGGCTCATCTGGGCCGGTTTTTTCGGTTGCTTCTGATTGGTATCAGAAATTGCTTTCATCAGACAGATCAAAGGCAGGAGGAATCAAAATGGCTTTATTTAAAGGCGCAGGTGTTGCGATTGTAACACCGATGAAAGAGAATGGGGACGTAAACTACGAAAAACTGGAGGAACTGATTGACTTTCAGGTAAAAGGCGGCACGGATGCGATTATTATCACCGGGACGACCGGGGAATCTTCCACAATGACAGAAGAAGAGCATTTAGACGTGATCCGTGCCTGTGTGGAATTTACAAAACACAGGATCCCGGTCATTGCAGGGACCGGTTCAAACTGTACGAAAACAGCGATTTATTTATCACAGGAAGCCCAAAAAGCGGGTGCGGACGGCCTTCTGGTCGTAACGCCTTATTACAATAAAGCGACGCAGCCCGGGCTGATCGCGCATTATACACAGATTGCACAGGCAGTCAGCCTGCCGGTCATCATGTATAATGTACCAGGCAGGACCGGATGCAACCTGCTGCCGGAGACAGCGGCATATTTGTATCAGCATGTGGAAAACATTACAGGCTTAAAGGAAGCGACCGGAAACATCACACAGGCGTCCAAAACCATGGACTTAACCGACGGAAAGATCGAAATGTATTCCGGAGAGGATGCCGTCATCCTGCCGCTTCTGGCAATCGGGGCGCTTGGCGTAATATCCGTATGGTCGAACGTGGCGCCGGCAGACGTACATCAGCTGTGCCAGAGCTTCTTCGACGGCGACCTGGAAACATCCCGCAGACTCCAGCGCAAGGGCCTTGCCCTGATTGACGCGCTGTTTTCCGAAGTCAGCCCGATTCCGGTAAAAAAAGCGATGAACCTGATGGGCATGGAGGCAGGGCCGCTGCGTGCGCCGTTATGCGAAATGACCGAGGCAGGCACAAAGAAGCTGGAAGAAGTGATGAAAGCTTACGGATTATTATAAAACAGAAAATCAAAGATACATAAGATGGAGGAAAGAGATATGATAAAAGCAATCCTGCATGGATGCAATGGGAAAATGGGGCAGGCGGTCCGTTCGGCCTGCGCTGAAGACGACGGGATTGAAATTGTGGCAGGCGTGGATGTATACGACGGCATATCAAATCCATATCCGGTATTTCAAAAAATATCAGACTGCACCATTGCAGCGGACGTGGTGATTGATTTTTCCAATGCAGGCGCGGCAGATGCTTTGCTTGCCTACTGCCGGGAAAAAAAGACTCCCGTCGTATTGTGTACGACCGGCCTGTCCGAATCCCAGCTTGCCGATGTGCAGCAGACAGCGGAGCAGACAGCAGTGCTGCGCTCCGCGAACATGTCGCTCGGCATCAATACATTGACGGATTTGCTCAGGAAGGCAGTCCGGGTATTTGCACCGGCGGGATTCGATATCGAGATTGTGGAAAAACACCATAACCAGAAGCTGGACGCGCCAAGCGGCACGGCGCTGGCGCTGGCGGATGCGATGAACGAAGAACTGGAAGAGGGGTATGCATATCAATACGACCGCAGCAAAGAGCGCAGGAAGCGGGAGAAACAGGAAATCGGGATTGCTTCGGTGCGCGGCGGGAATATTGTCGGAGAGCATGAGGTGATCTTTGCGGGGACGGATGAAGTCATTACGTTTAAGCATACGGCTTATTCAAAGGCGGTGTTTGCGAAAGGGGCAGTGGAGGCGGCGAAATTCCTTGCTGGGAAAGAGGCGGGGATGTATGATATGCAGGATGTGATTCGGGCGAAATAGAATGCGGGGCCGGGGGGAGTGGCTAATCGGACGACTCTGCGGGCTGGGGGCCAGGGACGCGCCGGGAGACACACCTTGGGCGGACTGGGGCAACGCTGCGGTGAA
>CANOET010000221.1 GCA_947564835.1 uncultured Eubacterium sp.
CCCCTCATCCGGCGTCCGCATAGCCACTAAAAAACGCAACACAATGTCAATTTTGCCGCTCATGGCTCCCCTGCTATTCCATAAAAATTATATAAATCTGCATCCGCACATAGATTTTTTCTGCAAAATCAGTTAAAATATCTGGAAAATGTAGTAAAGAATACTTCAAATACAGAAAAAGGGGGTTAAAAAATGCCAATGAAAAATCTGATCGAACAGGCGGACAACCAAATAATAAAGAACCGCATCGAAACCCTGGAACTATCCTGGAACGAATTATATGATATGTACAAGCATCAGGAACTGCGGATTCCTCCTGCATATCAAAAGCTGTTCCGCTGGGGAGAAGAGAGGCAGTCGCGGTTTGTGGAATCGCTGCTGTTAGAAATGCCGGTTCCGCCTGTTTATGTTATGGAAGTAAATCCGGGGGAGTATGAACTGATGGATGGCCTGCAGAGAGTCTGCAGTTATCTGAGGTTCCGGGGAGAACAGTTGGATGATACCCAGGAAGAAGCACTGGTATTGAAAGGCTGCGATTTTATTCGGGATCTGGATGGACAGACCTTTGCGCAGCTTCCCAAAGCAATGCAGATCAAATTAAAAAGAAGTTTTGTGCGGATGCAGGTCATCCGCCCGGAAAATGACCCGCTTTTTCAATACCGGATGTTCAAACGGCTGCATACCGGAGGCGGGTATCTGTCCGAGCAGGAAATCCGCAGCTGCGCGATCCGCCTGCTCGGCTCGGACGGGTTGGATTTCCTGGAGGAATGCAGTAAAAATAAAGATTTTAAAACGGTGGTCAGTAAGGTTGCAGCAGACAAAAAGAAAACACAATATGACCAGGAGCTTGTACTGCGCTTTTTTGCGGTCAAAAATGACAGCGGCCAGGAATCGTATCCGCTTACAGAATATCTGACCCGGTATCTGGAGAAAATTACGACGAAAGAACTTGCATTTGATTTCCAAAAAGAGAAAGACCTTTTTGAAAAAACATTTGCATTTATCAACCAGCATTGGGGAAAAGAAGCGTTTTCGCGGAAGACACCAAAGGGTAAGATCCGCAATGAATTTGTCCTTTACTATTTTGACAGCGTGACAGCTGCGATCGCATATTATATGGACAAAATTATGGAATATGGGGAAGAGATGGAAATCGTGGAAGCCATCGATTATGTAAAATACGGCCCCGGACTTTCCGCTTGCAAGACAGACAGCATGCAGGATATCCGGGCAAGGATCGCATTAATGAAAGAAAAGGCAGGGGAAATACTTGACGGCAGATGAATATAGGGAAATTATGGAAACAGAGCTGGCATGGAGGCAGGAGGAATATGCTTTTTTCAAAAACCAGCTGGACAATATGCCAGACAGCCGGCGGGACAGATACCGCAAAGGACTTATCATGATCCTGCAGGAACATTTGGAAGGCTATCTTTTGATCTGTCTGCATACCTATATCCAGTATATCAACGGACAGCAGTTAACCGGCAGGGATGTCAGCCTGCGGTTTCTGGCGGCATGCATGCAGCAAGGAAGCCACAGCGGCAGCCGGCAGGTTCCGTCAGCAGGCATACATAAAATGGAATGCGGCACCAGATTCCGGTTTTCGGCAGCAGATGATATGTATGGTTTTTACCGGCAGGTAGACTGGATCGAACAGGCAGAAGCTTTCAAAGGGCAGGCTTTGCAATTGGATGACCAGATCGTAGACCAGATATTTGGCCGCGGATATGCAGATCTGCAAAAAACGCTGTATTGTCTGGGCCTGCCAGTGGATTTGTTTGATGCGTATCAAAAGGATCTGGATGCGCTTGCTTCGTATAGCAGCGCCGTTGCCCGGGGGATTTTCCGGTCCGGCGTGACGCGGCAGGAGATGGATGAATGGGAGTCTAAAGCACTTGGGGCGGCATCTGGGGTTATGAGGCTGCTTTATGAGTATGTGAATCATGAAAAATACCGGATACGTAATGATAAGCAGCAATCGTATTATCTGGAATCCCAGAGTCAGATTTGATTTTGTGTTGTATTTTATGATGTGGCTGGGCGGGCGGTTGTGCGGGCGGGGATGGATGGCTGGGCGGGTGGTTGTGCGGGCGGGGATGGATGGCTGGGCGGACGGTTGTGCGGGTGGGGGATGGATGGCTGGGCGGACGACTCTGCGGGCGGCGGACGGGGACTTGCCGGGGAGACACACCCTGGGCGGACTGGGGCAACGCTGAGGTGAACGAATCGCCCAAGGTGTGTCTCCCGGCGCGTCCCCGGTCCACAGCCCGCAGAGCCGTCCGGCTAACTGCATCTTCCCCTCCCCCCCCAGTCCGCATCCCAAATTCACAGCCCGCAGAGCCATCCGGCTAACTGCATCCCCTGGGCCAATCAAAATCTTTTAGGAAGCCCCAAAACGCAACACAACGTCTAATTCTGCCCTTTTCCAGATTCTTACGGCTGAAACATCTTACGGCTGAAACACCGCACCCGCAAACAACGGCAAATCTGCAGCATCAGTAATAACAAATAAAAACGGGCGGTCCAGCACAAAATCAACCGTTTTCCCTGCCGGCATACCTCCCCCGTTCATCTCCATCACCGTATAAGCCGCCGCCGTGACCCCCTGCTCATCAGCCGCCACACGCACCGCATGTTCGCCTCCGGACAAAAAGACACCTTCTTCCGCTTTCGCCATCGGGCTGAAATCAGATACCTGCGGATCGAATACATCTGTAATCCCAAGCTTTGGAAGTTCTTCTGCCAAATCAAACTGCGAGGTAATGTCAAATTTCGGAACAGCCAGGTTCACCAGCATCTCTTTTTGATCGTCCCAGTTCCATTTTTCTGCGCTTATCATAAACTCCATGGCCTGCGGATCTTCGAGCAGCTGCTGCACGGTAATCCCTTCGTCCGGAAGTATCAGCCACATGGAGCCGGCTTCGCCCATCGTTTGGGAAACAGCGGAAAAATGCGTGCCGCAGTAATAGGTTGCGGCGGTCTCGTTTTTATGCATAAAATCACAGGTCCGATCGCCGGAAGCCGCATGAAATGTCCGTGGCTTTGTCTGATCCGGGGAAAATTCATACTGCCATTTGCCGCGGAAATAAATAGTGGATGCCAGGGTGAGGATTGTGTCTTCTTTTAGCATCGAAAGATTTCGGATTTGTTCGGTCAGCAGTCCCCCGGTCTGCTGATCCAGCCAGTCTTTCAGCATCTGCTGGAAAGTTTCGGAACCCATTTGTCCCTGGTAAGAAGATGCATAATAGTGTTTGGCCAGTGTTTGCATGGTAGACGGCACATAATCAATGTCTTCATCCAGCCAGACGGAATTTGCCATAATTCTGGCAGAAGCGCCGTCATTTAAGTAGTTGGCATTCCATAGATCCGAAACCTGCCCCCGCACAGACTGGATATCCGGGCTGCCGAGCAGTTCCAGAATCTGCGCACGGCTGTTTCCGTCTGTCAGTTCCGCCAGCATGCCCAGGGCAATATAGATATTTACCGGTGAAAAGACGGTATTTTCCCCAGGGGAGGCAGATAAGAAATGAAGGACACTTTTTTCCAGAAATCCATCCATCGAGGCTGCATATCCGGTCATCCTGCGTCTGGATATCCGGTCATCCCACCAGGCGTCCCAGGCTTTGCTGAATTGCCCTTCGTCCGTTAGCTGATCCGTGTCCGGGTAAGGGGGCGCCGCAGGATATTCTGCTTCGGCAATGGTATGGGCGGATACAACGGTGTCCGACTGCCTGCCGGTAAACAGGAGGATGCTGGCAGCCGTAAGGACAGCAAGGCATGCCGCAGCGGAAATCAGCCATTTTTTATGGAAAAACCGGGCCGGGGATAACCGCTCCTGTACGGATTCCTGTCCAGCCAGCGTGATCAGGTCATCCCGTATTTCGGTAATGCCGTCATAGAGTTGTTCGCTTTTTCTTTTTGGTTTCATAAAACTACTCCTTCCTGTTCCAAAAACGCTTTTAATTTTTTGCGCAGACGCAGCATCTGCTGTGCCATTTGATTCTGGGTGCAGCCGTATTCTTTTGCCAGCGACTTGACGGTGTCGCCGTACCAGTAACGCCGGACGAACCAGATGCAGTCTTGTTCCGGCAGAGAATCCAGCCACGCATCCAGCAGACGGGCGAGCTCCATTTGTTCGATCGTCTGCTCCACATCCGTTGTATCCGGTACGCAGTCGTCCAGCTCGGACAGCAGGACTTCCATCCCGCGGCAGCGTTTTTTCGCGTGGTCTGCCCGCCAGCGGCTGATTGACAGATTGCGGGTGATGCGTCCGAAAAATGCGCCCAATGCCAGCGGACGGTCCGGCGGCATACGCTGCCAGGCAGCAAACCAGGTATCGTTGACGCATTCTTTCGCGTCTTCCCGGCTGTTTAAAATATTGAAGGCGATGCGGTGGCAAAGCCCGCCGTATTTGCGGCTGCTTTCTGTGATCGCTTGTTCCTTCCGCTGGTGGTACAGGGTTATAATCTGGCTGTCGTCTATCGGTTGCACGGATGGGGCCTCCTTTTGTGAAATGTTTTGTAGTAACAGTTCAGATAACCCATGGAACTGTTACGTATCCAGCCATTGAAAATCGCTTCGCGATGGGCTGGATACTTGCAGCCGCTACATTTTCATACGGTCAGCGCAGTAAATGCGCAGACCTGCCTGAACTGTTACGTTTTGTAGCGGCCTCTATATATATTGTCGGAATTTTTGCGGAAATATTGGCGGGATAAGCAAATTTTTCAAAATGATCCATTGACAATATCAACCCTCGATGTTATACTGTGTTTAACAATATCGAGCATTGATATTACAGTTTTGGAAAGGCACACACGATGGGTGAAAAGCGTATTGAAATCGTTACAGAAAGCATGTTCTATACCCTGATGGCATTCACCGCCAAAGACGGCAGCGGCGCAGAGGCTGCAGCATTCACCGAACGCATCTCCAACGGACGTGTCCGTTTAGGCCCGGCCACGATCTACACAATCCTCGGGCGGTTTGAAAAAGAAGGCGTTATCAAAGAAATCCGCAGGGACGGCCGCAGCCGGATTTACACACTGACCGGCAAAGGGAAGCGCATGTATGAAAATGAATGCAGGCGCATGGAAACATGCCTGCGCGACGCTGCAAAAGGATCGTTTTGAAGCAAAAGGAGTGGATATCTATGAAGCAAATCTATCAACTGCCTCCATGCAGTATCTACGATGTACCCGCCATGGAAACCTGGCTGACAGACCTGGCCCGAAGCGGGCTGCATCTGGTAAAAGCCGGCAGGCGGTATTGGGTTTTTACCAGAAAGCACGTATCCGATCCGTGCTTGCGGATGGAGCCTGTCATCGACCGTCAGACGGCACCTACAGATGAAGTAGCGGAGTATTACGCCCTGTCCGGATGGGAATTTGCAGCCTGCCTGCAGGAATCTTTTCTGATCTGGCGGCGCACGCGGCCGGATGCAGGAGAACTGCATTCGGACCCGGTCATACACAGTATGGCATATGAACAGCTTTACCGCCGTCTGAGAAAAAATGCCATATGCGCCGCCATCCTGCCATTTGTCCTTCTGGCTCTGTTTGCCTGCGGATTGCTGCTTTCCCCAAATCCTGTGACCCTGCTGCTGGCCAACCCTTCCATGCTGCTGCTGATCCCGGCAGAAATGCTGTCCGGCATCCATGCCGTACACCAGACGCTGGAATTACGCAGGCTGAAACAGCTGCTTGCCAACGGCCTTCCCGCAGTGCATGAAAAAGACTACCGCAAAGGTCTGCTGCTGCGCCGCGGCATCCACGCAGCTGCTTCCCTGCCGTTTTTGATGGTGCTTATCCTTCCGCTAATCGTATTTCTGCAAAGCTGGAAAAAAACCGTAACAGACGTCCGGACAGCCATGCCATATCTTCCCTTGGATGTCATTGAGCAGGAAGAAGGCTTTTCTTGGCACACAGACACATATATGCGTGGAAACGTCAATTTGTTTAACAGTGCCGCCCGTACCTGGTCTCCGCTTGTCCCCGTCCATTATGAGATCTACCAGCAGGGCGCTGTCCGGCAGGTACAGCAGCATAACGGCCAGCCCGAAATCGAGCCGTCCGCCCGCACCGAATACTTTCAGCTGGCTGTGCCCGACCTGGCAGAGCCTTTGTACAACGAACAATTAAAACGCCTGCGTCATTGCGAACCCGGCACTGTCATCACAGAGCTTTGCCATCCAGCCTTCGACCATGTAACTCTTGCAGTATCACAGGGATATTCACAATTATTCGCGCATCGCGGCGGCCAGGTTATTTATATCCGGTACTTTGGGCCTGCAGATTTGTCTGAAAAACTGGATTTGCTTGCAGATGCTGTCCTGCATTGCGGGTGAAGAAGCGTAGTGGGCGGTTGGTCTGGCGGATCTTTGGGATCCGTCCTTTGGTTGTCGGAGCGGCCGAGCAGGAAATCGGTTGTAACGCCGTAGAGGTCGGCCATATTCTCAAGACTGTCTATGGATGGGGACTTCTGTTCGCCTTCCCAGGCGCTGAGCGTCGGCTGGGAAACGCCGAGTCTTTCGGCAGCTTCGATAACCTTTAATATATTGTTTTGCCTTGCTATTTTGAATTGTTTTGGCAGTTTATCACCGCCTTTGTTTTAGGACAATCCATCTGCCACTCCGATCTGAGCCTTCTCTTTTCAGGACGCCCTTTTCTTTTAACGAATTGATATTGCGCTGGATGGTTCTGGATGTTTTGTGGAGCAGGGAGGCAAGTTTTTTGGCTGAAAGCTCCGGCGAAAGCTCCAAATGGTTTAAAATCGCCTGTTCTGTAGAGGACAGATTTAGGGAATCTGCGACATTATCTGCGACATTATCTGCGACGTTTTCTACGACATTTATTCTGTTTCGGATTGTCGCATTCAGCATAAAAGCGACATCCGTATATTCCCGACGATGAAAACGCTTGGCAGAAAAGACCAGTAAAATCAAGGGTTTGCGGACTTAAAGACAGTATGGTACGACAAGAGTACGACAAAATAAACTCTCTTAACGGGTTAAAATAAATGATTTTAAATTAAACTCGTGTCAGTTCAAGTTAATATTTTGTACGATAAGGACATTTTTCTAAAAGAAAATTTTAGGGAAGTGTCCT
>CANOET010000222.1 GCA_947564835.1 uncultured Eubacterium sp.
ATTTATAAGGAGTCCAGAGCTTTTTTTACTCAATCATCTGCAAAACTCAGGTTTCCATTCGTCAATAGGATATGCCAAAATTTTTTTAAACTCCGGAATATGCCGCAAATCCTGCATCAATCGGAAGTACAACGCCTGTTACCGCGCTTGCCGCCTTGTCGTCGCACAGGAAGAATACACCGCCTAAAAGCTCTTCGCCGTCCACAAAACGTGCCATCGGCGTACCGTTTAAAATCTTATTGGAACGTGCCGTCGGTGTGCCGTCTTCATTGAACAGCAGCGAACGGTTTTGGTTGGATACGAGGAAGCCCGGTGCAATTGCGTTGCAGCGGATGCCTGTTCCTGCAAAATGCGTCGCAAGCCACTGGGTAAAGTTGGAAACAGCGGCTTTCGCGCCGGAATAAGCCGGGATCTTGGTCAGCGGGATGTATGCGTTCATCGAAGAAATATTCAGGATGCAGCCGCTTTTTCTGTCGATCATGTCTTTTGCAAATACCTGGGTCGGCAGCAGTGTCCCCTGGAAATTCAGCTTAAATACAAAGTCTACGCCTGCAGCGTCCAGGTCGAAGAAGGTCTTCTGCCCTTCTTTTGCTTCATGCTGGTATTCGTTGTCTGTCGTGGCCCTCGGATTGTTGCCGCCTGCGCCGTTGATCAGGATATCGCATGGGCCGAGGTCTTTTAGCACTTTGTCATGTACTTCCTGTAAGGCTTCGGTTTCCAGTACATTGGCTTTGTATCCTTCGCATACATAGCCTGCGGCTTTGCATTCGTCCGCCAGTTTTTTTACGGCTTCTTCATTCAGGTCAAGCGCTGCTACCTTCGCGCCTGCCTGTGCAAATGCTTTTGCCATCGTTCCGCAGAGTACGCCGCCCGCACCTGTAACTACAACTACTTTTCCTGAAAAATCAATATTTAATGGTAATTCCATGTTCTTCTCCTTCTCCTTTCAAAACCCTGACAGCCCTTTTGGGGCTGATAATTGTTAAACTTTCCCTTCCAGACGGTCCAGCATATCCCAGCAGCCCCACAGGTACATAATGCCGAGCGCACGGTCATAAAGCCCGTAGCCTGGCCTGCACTGCTCGCCCCAGATATGGCGTCCGTGATCCGGGCGTACATAGCCGGTATAGCCGCAGTCATGGTAGGCACGCATAATTTCCAGAATGCCGGTATCCCCGTCGCAGTCCCTGTGGGAAGCTTCGGTAAAATCCCCGTTCGGATAATGGCGTACATTGCGGATATGCGCAAACGCAATGCGGTCGCAGTAGGTGCGTACAATATCCGCGACGTTGTTCTTCTCGTTTGCCCCAAGCGAACCGGAACACAGGCACAGGCAGTTATATTCGTCATCTACCATGTTAAGGAAACGTCCGATCGATTCCTTGTCGCATAACAGGCGCGGAATGCCGAAAATATCCCATGGCGGGTCGTCCTGATGAATCGCCATCTTAATCCCTGTCTCGTGGCAGGTCGGCATAATCGCTTCCAGGAAATATTTCAGGTTTTCCCATAATTTTTCTTTTGTGACCGGACGGTATGCTTCAAACAGCTCGTCCAGCTTCGCCATACGTTCCGGCTCCCATCCCGGGAATGTCATTCCGTGCAGGTTGTTCAGGATATAGTTGGCCATTTCCTTATAGTCGTCCTGGATCTTGTTTTTCTCATAAAAAAGCGCTGTCGAACCGTCTTCCAGCGGATGGAACAGGTCCGTTCTTGTCCAGTCAAAAATCGGCATAAAGTTGTATGTAACAACTTTTACCCCAAATTTTGCCAGGTTGCGCAGCGTGGTCTTATAGTTTTCGATATACGTATCTCTGGTCGGAAGGCCGATCTTGATATCGTCATGGACGTTCACGCTCTCCACCACATCCATATGAAAACCTGCGCCCTCAATCTGGCGGCGCGCCACCTCGATCTCTTCTACCTCCCATACTTCGCCTGCCTGCTTATCGTGCAGCGCCCATACAAGGCCCGAAACTCCGGGGATCTGTTTGATCATTTCCGGCGTAATGCTGTCGTTGCCTTCCCCATACCAGCGAAATGTCATCTGCATAAAAAATACCTCCTTCTTTTTTTCAAGAGCAAAGCTGCCTGTTTCCCATGCTGCTTCCGGTTCTGCGCAAATACCCTTTTTGCGCATTTAACTACCAGATTCCGGTTCTGCGCAAATACCCTTTTTTGCGCGCTTATCCGCCAAATTCCGGTTCTGCGCAAATACCCACTTTGCGCGCTTAACCACCAGATTTTGGAAATGCTTGAAAGCGGCTTTGTTTTGTTGGATTTAGTATAACAAAAAATATGACGGAATACATGGCAGATTGCGCTTGAAATATGGTGAATCTTGCCATATAATACATAGTGTAACCCGTGAACCTGTATTTATTCACACATTTTAAAAGGAGTTTTTTATTCAAAATGTACAGAGAAAAATTTAATCCCAGCCAGACCATGACTGAAAAATACTTTGAATATCACCATACATATAACGAAACACCGCCGTCTGTAGATTTTCACCAGCATCCGTTTTATGAAATCTATTTTTTCCTGTCCGGAAATGTGACCTACACCATCGAAGGAAAATGCTATAAGCTGCGCCCCGGCGATATCCTGCTGACCAACAGCTCCGATATCCACCGCCCGGATATCCGCGAAGGGAAGCCTTATGAACGGATCGTTGTGTGGCTGTCCGATGATTTCTTCCGGATGCTGAAAGATTTTTACGGCGAGGATTTAAGCGCCTGCTTTAGCGACGCGGCTTCGAAAGATTACCGGCTGATCCGGCCGGACAATGAAAATATTACGCGCCTGAAAACCTTATGCACCCAGATCTCCAAGGCCAAAAGCAGTTCGGAATTTGGCAGCTCAGCGCTGGCTTCCGCCTATCTGACAGAATTTCTTGTGCAGGTCAGCCGCGCTTATTATGATACGCCGGATTCTGTAAAATATGATGTGACGGAGAATGAGAAGATTAACCAGATTGTGCTGTTTATTAATGAAAATCTGGCTGAAGACCTGTCTTTAGGGAGGCTGGAGGACCAGTTTTTTACGAGCAAATATCATTTGAGCAGGCAGTTTAAGGAATTTACGGGGCTTTCGTTGTATCAGTATATTATGAAAAAACGGCTGATTACAGCGCGTAATCTGCTGCGTGACGGGTATACGGTGATGGAGGCTTGCCTGCAGAGCGGGTTTAATGATTATTCTAATTTTTTGAAGGCGTTTAAGAGGGAATTTGGGAAGAATCCGAGTCAGTATTTTCCGGATTGAGGGTGTTAAAGCTGCCTGGATGGCGGGCCAGGGGATGTGGCTCACCGGACGACTCTGCGGGCTGGAGCCAGGGGATGTGGCTCACCGGACGATCTGCGGGCTGGGACCAGGGGACGCGCCGGGAGAGTCGTCCGGTGAGCCACATTCCCCCGGCTACCCAGAATCTTTCGGTTAGCCAAACCCCCGGCTACCCAGAATCTTTCGGCTAGCCAAAAAAAGCAACACAATGTCAAAAATGTTTCTATGATCAGACATCTCCTGTTACGCCAACGCCCGTGAAGGGTTTCATTTTTGCTATTTACTGTTTGAGCGCTTCATTGATATACGTAAGCAGCCCGGCATCCTCCTTACGAACCGCCGCTGCATACCGCTGCCCACCGAAGCGGTCGTTTAGGATTTTTACAGACGGATCGGCATACCCGTTCAGAATACTGACGTCTACCGCCATCACATCAATGGTTCCTTCCTTCAGGGCTGTATGCAGCGCCTCATAACTTTTGTATTCAAAAAATACCGGAGTCGTCTTGATGCTGTTCATGGTCTGTATATAGTCTAAAAACATTTTCCTCGTTGTCGCGTTTTTTGCTACGCCGATTTTTTTGCCGTCCAGATCTGCAATGGAGCGTATCTCCCTGCTGCCGAGGGAATTGGGGTCTTGCGCGGATGCGCGGACCATCAGGCCGATATAATCTGTATAATAGCTGTCTGAGAAGGCAAATTTTTCTTTCCGCTCCTGCGTAATTGTATAAGTGGCAAACAGACAGTCTACTTCTTTGCCTGCCAGCTTTTCTTCCCGGTCGGCTACCGTAACGCCTGTAAACTGAACCCGCTGCTGCTGTTTTGCTTCATCAATGCTTATGCCGAACAGCTTTGCCGCTGTCTGCCAGGCCAGTTCCACTTCAAGCCCTGACCAGGTGTCTGTCTTGGCATCATAAATGCTTAAGCCCGGCACGTCCGTCTTGCATCCCGCAATCAAATAACCGCGTTTGCGGATCTCATCTGCGCATACAGAGGCATCCGCATCATCCGTTTTCGGGCCGTTATCTGTTTGCAGTGTTTCTTCCTGCTGCAGGATCGGGCCATCGTCTGTTTTTGATGTTTCCTGCCGGATATCTGCATCTGGTTTTTGACGGCTGCCGCAGCCGCAGAAAAAGGCCGGCAGCAGCGCCAGGCTGAGCAGGATGGCGGATAAATACGCTGTTTTTTTACGCATTGCTCTCCTCCATTCTGTTGAATACTTCCTTGTCCAGATCACCGTTCTGGTGCGCTACAATGGTTGTGCATACGGCATCTCCGGTAATGTTTACTGCTGTGCGGACCATATCCAGGATACGGTCTACGCCCATAATCAGCATGATTGCTTCCACCGGAAGGCCGACCGCGGCAAATACCATGGAAAGTGTTACCAGTCCGACAGACGGTATGCCTGCTGTGCCGATGGAGGCCAGTGTTGCCGTAGCTATTACGGTCAGATACCCCTGCGCGCCCAGCTGCATGCCGTATGCCTGCGCCGCGAACACGACGGCCACGCCCTGCATAATCGAAGTCCCGTCCATATTAATCGTTGCACCTAACGGAATCGTAAAGGATGAGATCTTTCTGGATACGCCGATGCGTTCTTCCAGCGTATCGATATTCATCGGAATTGTCGCGTTTGAGGTGGATGTGGAAAATGCAAATGCCATAACCGGGAAAAATTTTTTCAAAAATTTAGCCGGATTGAGCCTGGTAAATACAACCAGCAAAATCATATATACGCCCAGGCACTGGATCAAAAGACCTAACAGCACACTTCCCATATATTTTAAAAGCGGCAGGAACGCGTCAAAGCCCAGATTGGCAAATGTTTTGGCGATCATGCAAAATACACCGACCGGGGCCAGGCCCATGACCAGATTTGTCATTTCCATCATCAGCTCATTGCACTGGTTAAACAGGTTTGCGATCAGTTCCGTGCGCTCTCCCATCTTTGCCAGCAGCACGCCGGTCAGCAGTGCGAACAGGATGATCTGCAGCATCGTGCCGTCTGCCAGCGCTCCGATCGGATTTTCCGGGATAATGTTCAGGATCGTATCGGCAACGGATACATTTTCGGCAACCGCCGCCTCCCCAGTCTCAATCGAAGACATATCCAGCCCCACACCCGGCCTGACAACCGTAGCGACTGTAATCGCCACTGTAACCGCCAGCGCCGTTGTCAGCAGGTAAAAGACAATCGTCTTGCCCCCGACCTTTCCGAGCGATTTCGTATCACCGATCGCGGAGCTGCCGCATACAAGCGAACAGAAGACAAGCGGTACGACGAGCATTTTCATCAGACGGATAAATCCGTTTCCGACAACATAGAAAATCCCGTCTACCAGAATGTCATCCCTGAACGCAGAATGCGGCACCCACAAATTTAACACGACGCCCAGCAGCAGGCCGCCGATCAATCCGATAAAAATCTTCGTCGTAAGCCCCATTTTTGTTTTCTGCGTTTTCTTACTTTCTTCCTGCATGTCCATCCTCCCATCCTTTTGTCTGTAGATATTTTTCCACATAATTCTTTAATTCATCCAGCCATTGCGGCATACTATAATTTTCCGTCATTTTCATCATCAGGTTTTCCAGCAAAATCGAAATCCGCCCCCTGTTTTCCACGGAAAAATATCCTTTTGCCAGCTCTGTATCATAGCCCGTCAGCGTCAGAATGGCTGTGGCAAATTCATACCTGGAACACATGCCCTCGCAGGAAGCATGGTAAATGCCATACTCGGTCCGGTCCAGCATGCAGCCGATAAAATCTGCAAGCACATCCGCGCTGGTCGGGCTGCCGATCCGGTCCAGCGGGGCGTCAAACGGCGTATTGCTTTTTCCATGCTTGATGACATACGAAAAGTAATCTTCTTTTGCCGATTCGTTTGCCGCGCCATAGACCCAGGAGCTGCGTACGATCAGATGCTTGGGATTCAATTCCCTGACGTAATTTTCCCCGGCAAGCTTCGACTTTCCATATACCGAATCCGGATCCGGCAAATCAAACTCCGTCAGCTGCCCGGCTTTTTTGCCGCTGAATACATCATCCGTTGACAGCTGGATCATCTTGGCATTCGCGCTTCTGGAAGCTGCCGCCAGATTCCTTGCACCCAGGGCATTCACCTTAAACGCTTTTACCATATTCTGTTCACAATAAGCAGCATCGGAAATACTGGCACAATTAATGACGATATTCGGACGATAGACTTTGATACATTGCTCCACTTCATCCATTTTGGTTATATCCACATCCAAATCCGTACCAACGACTTTGTTCTCCCTATCCTTTTTCAGCAGCGCCATCAGAGCAGAGCCAAGCCGCCCTTCTGCACCGGTGATCCAGATTGCGTTTTTTAACATGCGATATCCTCCTCTTGTTTTGTTGCGGTCTTTGTGCTGCCATGCCCTGTCCTGGCAAAGGTTCTGTTGATCTACCGGACGGTATTTTCAAAGGCAATGGGCAGTTTTAACAGGTTTACTGCAAAAAAGTGCATCTCTCTTAGAAGAAATGCACTATCAGATGCATTTATTATAACATTGAAGTAGTAACATTGCAAGAAATTCTTTTTGATGTAATGGGGAAATTTACTGTAGGAATGCGAGCGTTTTATTCAGGCACCTAAAAATGATTTTGGGCGCAAAATAGAAAATTTGGGCTATGGCGACAAAATTGACATTGTGTTGCATTTTTTCTTCCTAAATAATTTGGGGTAGCCGTGGGTGGGGGATATGGCTAAGCGGACGACTCTGCGAGCTGTGGGCAGGGGATGCGCCGGGAGACACACCTTGGGCGGACTGGGGCAACGCT
>CANOET010000223.1 GCA_947564835.1 uncultured Eubacterium sp.
ATACTGGCATTTACAGAGATTTTCTATTCCATAAACTGTCAAAGACGGGACTATAACATATAGTTTGTTTTGCTGTCAACTATATTTTTACATGGATCAGAAAATTAATTTTCAAACAGCACTTCACCGCCGCTTTTTTTCACAAATTGCTTGTAGCGGCTTTTCTGTTCCTCCGGAATGTCACCACGGACAATCAGTTTCCTGACAGGATTTCCCTCGAAAGCGATACTATGAAACAGTTTTGGATTTCCGGAAAGGTTAATTTCTTCCAGGCGGTTATCCGGTGCCTGTAAATGCACAAGGTTTTTCAAATGTCTCGTATCCAGCTTTTCAAGTACGCCTGAATTATAGTCCAGGTTATCAAGTCTGGCCTCTTTTGGCGCCTGCAAGGTCTTTTCGTCAAGTACTTTTATCTTAGAAGACGACATTTGAACGGAGCGCAAATCCTCACCGATCTTCATACGCTCATAATTTCCGGAACGTGCATAAATAGATGTAAGGGAAGGGATATAAGATACATCGATCTCTTTGCATTTTTTCAAATTATCCGCCCACAGCATAGATAATTTACAATCATCAGCGACCGCCAGCGTTCTGCTGTCTATTGCTGCAAACGGATTCCCATCGATAAATAAATTTTCCAGCTGTCTGTTACTGCTAAGATCCAAATTCTTTAGAAGGTTCTTCTGCAAATACAGCTCCTGCAGTTTCTGGTTGCCGGAGACATCCAGGCTATTCAGCTGATTATCCGACAGATAGGCATATTCCAGGTTTTTACAGCCAGACAAATCGATCTCTTTTAAGCTGCAGGCAAATATTTCCAGCTTTTTCAGCCGGCTATTCTCTCCAAGGTCCGCCCTGCTGACCTTGCTTGCGCCTACACATATTTCTGTAAGCTGTGTATTTGCGGAAAAATCCAATTTTTTCCCCTTGACCCCGGAGTGCATGATCACTACTTTCTGCAATGCCAAAGCTTTCGAAAAATCAAACTCCACGGCAGGCGCAGCAGAAATTTCAAACGTCTTTAATTTCTTTAGCTTTTCAAACGGAAGATTGGACGGTTTACTGTTATGGATCCTGATTTTTTCCAGATTTTGCAGCGTTTCTATCCCTGTAAGATCGATCGCCTTTCCATCATATGTATACTCGCCCTGGTGGTTAAAAAGCTCCCGATCCGTTGCCCCGTAGCCTGGATGGCCTTCTTTATGCCGTATCAAAATATCCAGCTCCGCAGCCTTTTGAACCTCTGCTTTGGATAAAAATCCGTCCCCATTCTTATCCGCCTGTTTTCTGATGATTTCCCGGAATGCTGCATCAGGAAAAGTCTTTGCGTCAATAGTTATGCCTGATTTTTTTTCAGCTGCATTTGCAGAAACCATCTCTGCATGCATGCAGACCGCACCGCAGACAGATAGTATAGCTGCTGTTTTTAATAATGTCTGAAATCTCATAATTTCATCTCCTCTTTTTTTGTATATTTTTTGTATTCATAATTGCTTGTTACTTAACTATTTTTTAACTATTTGTAAAACCTGCTCTCGTTTCTTCTAAGTATTATTCGCTCGTTTCCAACCATGACTGTTCCGATTTCAGCAAACCGGATTCATAGTCTAAATACACAATAGAAACCATATCTCCAATTTCATCTACATGTCCATTTGCTCCGTATACATACTGACGTACAAGCAATTTTTCTACTTCTTTGTTATATTCTACTTTTTCTATATCATAGATACCATCCATGTTCCATGTTTCCTTTCTATGCACGGAAATACCATCCACAGTGTTTATTACCTTTGTGTGAAAGCCTTCCGCATCATACTTTAGTATATAAAAATCATGCGTTCCATTTCCTCCTGCACCATGCGTATCAAATAGCAGTAAAATTTCCCTGTTTCCATCCTGATCGATATCGAACAGCTCCAGTTTTTCAAAGGATGCATCATAGTCTTCAATAAAAAACGGTTGTTTTACATTGGAAAGTATTAAGGAAAATTTCTTCATGTATTTGCTGCCCTCTCGTTCTTCATACAATATTTTTATATCATCCTTTTCTCCGTCATCATTTAAGTCCGCTTTCAGCTTATTATTTTCTAATATCATTTTACTCCACTGATCTGCATGATCCCTGATTGGCGTTATCTGATTTGTATTTTTGGTTTCTTCCTCATGGATTCTTTGATTAGAATGAACCGTGTTTTTATTTTTACGTTCCTTATCTGCTTTTTGACCACTACAACCGGCTATGATCAAAATAATTGCCATTATACAAGAGAGCACATACTTTTTCATAGCAATTCTATTCTCCTTTCAAAAGGTAGCACATCAATGATAATAAGATCAGAGCTCATTTTTATTAGATAGATTATTTTCTTTCATTGATACACAATTGTTCCGTTTATTGTTATAACATATCATTCATCTTCATTTATGTACAGATCAAATGCTTAATCATCACCCCACAATGCGTAAACGGTATTATGACACAAAAAACAAGGTTCTATTCCTCCAAAATAGAACCTTGTTTTTCCTTATTCAACAACGCATTATTTATCATCAATTAATATTCCAAAAACAATAAAAATAAGCGCCATTAAGACGAAAGAAATAATATTATTTATCATATTCAGATGAGACAAAACAAACAAAAACAAAATAACCAGGCTTGTAATGACTCTAATCATAAATTTTCTATCCATTCGTGACACCTTACATCACTTCCATATCCTTTCCTATCAATTCCGTCAATCGTCCCCTGCAATCATCCGGCACTTCCGGCTGGTACATTCCACAACCGCTTACCTGGCTAAACGTAACTACCGCTGCACTAAATAATGCCGCTCTCGAAAGAACTTTTAAAAAACCAACTTTAAGAAAATCATACTTCTGATACATCTTTTATCCTCCTATGCATATAATTCTGGTATCGGTATTACAATATTTATATTAAAAATATCCCCCTCCTTTTCTATACAGCATTCCCCGCCGTATTTCTTTACCGCATTCTGCACCTTTTTTAATCCTGTTCCATGCATAAATGGCTTATGTTTCAAAGTTTGCGTTTGATTATGAAAAGAATACTCAGAATTGCGAACCGCAATAACCAAAAGGCCCCTTTTCGGTTTTGCTTTGCAGAAAATATAGTTTTCACCCGGATCTGTTTTTTCGGATATTTCAATTGCACCATCCAGCAAAGTACCGAAAATAACACTGATATCCGATGGATGAAGGAACCCTCCCTGTTTAAAGTTGATATCGCACTCCAAATGTATCTTTTTTTCAGACGCCTTTCTTATTTTATCAAAAATAAGAACATCCAAAAAATCATTTCCTGTTTCATAATAGTCTTCCACTGCCTTAATTTTATCTCTGATCTGAACGGAAAGCATTTCATCGTCCATCAGCAGCAGATGATTTTTCAAATCATGGTAAATCTGCCTGATATCCTGCAGATCTTCTTTTTTTCTTTCGTAATACTGATACTGCAGTTTCATCTGCATCAGCTTCTGCCTTTCTTCATCCGCCGTTTTCCTGACTGCTGTATACTTTTCTGTAAAAACAACATTCCCTATAAACGCAGCCAAAGCCGCGGCATTGCCCGCCAAAATCCACATTTTATCACGCTCTTTGGGTAAATACATCGTATTGATGTTGATTACAACATGTGCGGCAATAAATGAGATACCAGAAAAGATCATGAGAAGAGACTCATAATGTTTTCCTTTTTCCTGGCCCGCAACAAGAAAATGCCGAAAAACAACAACGACCCAAAAGTGAAATGCCTTCGCCACAATAATAAGTGAAAGACGCATATCCTCATATGCCAGGTTGACCGATAACACAGGTTCGTCAAAAAACCCCCAGGCTGCCATAACCACAAATTCACTCATGCTCATCATAAGGATATGGCTGACGGCATAAAATATCAGCCTTAGCCTGCTCATCTCATAAGCATCATATCCCCAAAAAACAATAATACTAATCTGCATAATAAATTTCGGTATTAACGGCATGTTAAAATAACTTGCCACAGCAATGGAAACTACCAGACAAAAAAACAGAAACACGATTGCAGCCCTGCTTTTCACTTTTTCTTTTCCAAAAAGAAAAAGCAAATAAAACTCTTCCAGACATGTAACCGATACATCCAGGATCACCGGTTTCATTGCCCCCTCCTTATCCTATAAAATCATTATTTATACTGTATTCGGAACCGGCAGTAAAATACTGACTTTAAATGTGTCCGATTCCTTCTCCACAGAATAATTTCCCTCATATTTTTTTACAGAATCCTGCACATTTTTCAATCCAAATCCATGCATATAGGACTTTCTTTTCAAATGCCCCTCTTTTATCCTGTCATAAGGATTCACAACCATAATAATCAAAAAATCCCTTTTGCGTCCCGCTTTGCAAACAATATACTTCTCCTCCCCCTCTGTTTTTTCCAATGCTTCCACCGCGTTATCCAGCAAATTTCCAAAAATCGTACTGATATCAAACGGATGTACAAAAGACCCCTGGCTAAAATCAATCTCACATTCCAACCGGATCTGCTTGTTTGACGCTTTCCTCATTTTATCCGCAATAATCACGTCCAAAAACCCGTTTCCCGTTTTATAATAATCCTCAACCGCCTGGATGCCATGACTGATCCGGCTATAGCGTTCTGGTTGTTCCAGCGCCCGTACATGATTTTCCAGGTCATGGTAGATCTGCCTGACAGAATCCATGTCTTCTTTTTTTCTTACATAATACTGGTATTGAAGTTCCAGCTGCATGGATTTTTGTTTTTCTTCCTCGGATATCCTCTTTACTTCGATATACTTTTCCGTAAAAAGAATACTTAAGATAAAAGCAGCCAAAATACCAACGTCTCCTGCTAACAGCACCATTTGATCTTCAGCGCCCGGAATATATGCCATATTCGTATTAATTGCGATAAGAACCATGAGAAACGAAAGCCCTGACAAAATCACAGGAAAAATTTCATACCTGCTTATATGGTCTGTCCGGTAATAAATCCCTGCCCGAATCAGATACAATAGAAAAAACTGCAGCGCCTTGGCTACAATCATCAGAGAAACCGGAACGCCTTTCGATACCATAAGTCCGGATAAAACTGGCCGGTCAAAAAATCCCCATACAAGCTTCACGGCTGTCTCACTCGCGTATGATAAAATAAGAGAAACAACTGCAAAAAAGCCCAATTTTATCCTGCCTGTTTCATAAGCAAATACACCCGCCATAACAACAAGAACGATAGGTACAGCCATTTTAAGAAATACCGGCGCTCCCAAATTACGCATCCCTGCACACACCGCCGCCAGGCTGGCAAACAAAATCACTTTTGCCATCCTGCTTTTGCCCTTTTCTTTTCCAAGCAAAAACAGCAAATAAAATATTTCCAGGCAGGTCATGAATACATCCGCCATCGCTGCCGTCATATTATCCCGCCCCAGTACCTGCCCAGCTGCTCCAGAAATGCCTTTTTCCTCGTTCTGCCAATCGGCAGCACTTCTCCCGTGGTCAGCCTCATCTCCCCCTTTTCAACCGTCTGCACATAAAACACATTTACCAGATAGGACGCATGGCTGCGCGCAAATCCGTACGGTGTTGTAGCCTCTTCCACCGCTTTTAGTTTCTGATAACAAATAAGATCCGCTGTATCTGTATGTATCATCAGGTTCCGTTGATATGTCTCAATATAACGGATCGTTTTTAACAATACCTTATACTCTCCGTTGTCATTACGGACCGCGAGAAACGGCTCCTCCTTTTTTTCCAATTCCCCAATCCAGCGGTCCAGCTCCAGATACAGACGCTTTCTGCTGACAGGCTTTACTAAATAATTAGAAGCATTTACCCGGTATCCATCCAACGCATATTTGATAAAAGAAGTCAGAAAAATAATCAGCACTTTTTGGTCTTTCTGCCTGAGTTTTTCTGCTGCTGTAATCCCGTCGATTCCGGGCATCTGAATATCCAAAAACAAGATGTCAATTTCAGATACATATTTTTCCAGCAGCTCTTCTCCGTTATGATACAAAAGCACCCGGATTTCCTTTTGCTTTAACGCTCCGTATTCTTCAATGGACTTTTTCAGGCTGTCTGTTATTTTAGGAGCATCATCACACACTGCCACCGCAATCATATTCCGCCTCCGCCACTCTTTTTTTACGTTCCTGCCTGCTGTAATACCTGTTTTTTTACACATCCTGCCAGCAGCAGGACCGCGATTTCACAAATAGCCGCCATTCCATATAAGATCTCATACCTTACAGATGCCTGGCTTTTATATAGGATTATAACAATAAAACTACATAAAAGCAAGTTTTTTCTTACCTTTTTGCGAAATCTTTGATATTCACTTTCTTTTAACGGTTTACGGTAACTTTCCACTTTAAAGACACACATTCCTGCCTTCCATCCGGGTATACATAAAGAAACCGGCTCTCTTCATTCCTGCAGATACAAAAAAAGTGGCGCTCTGATTCCATACTGTAGGTATACTTATTTTCCGACCCTTCCGCAATCAGAAAAAAATGTTCAAAGCATTCTTTTTTTTCGATTCGTAAGTTTTTCATTTGATATTCTAAAATCCGGTAAATCTGTTCCTTGCCCAACTCCTGCTCCGGTATCTGGCAAAATCGAAACTTCTTTTTTCCGCGGTTGCTGTTTAACACATTTGCCAAATATTGTGCATAACCTTCCGGCATAATGGACTCAGCCGCAATTTCGGTATACGGATACGGGGAATCTTTGATCTTCTGTAAGAGAAGCCTTAAAACTTCCGGTGATATAATGACGTAATCTGCCATACCTGTGATGCTTAACTTATACTCTTTCAACCTCATCTGCTCCTTTATGTCCTTTTCATTTTTCACCTAATCTATATCAAACATGCTGAACCATCTGCCATCCATCAATCATGCCGCAGCCGATACAATAAGTCTTCTTTCCGATCCAATGCATAAAATAT
>CANOET010000224.1 GCA_947564835.1 uncultured Eubacterium sp.
AAAAGCGCCCCTCGAACGTCCTTCCAAGGTGTGTCTCCCGGCGCGTCCCCTGGCCGCATCCCGCAGAGTCTGGTTATTGGCAGGCTTTACAACACCTGAATTTGCGTTTCATGAAGCCAGACCCTTTCCCCCTCATCCGGCGTCCGCCTAGCCACTAAAAAACGCAACACAATGTCAAAAATGTTTCTTTTCTGGTTCATCCAGGTTAGGGTATTATCTTGTTCATTGAATCCCCAAGTAAAGTTACACTATCTTAGTGGTGGTTGAATGAAAGCCGTGTTCATGTTATATTATTAACTGAAAGGTGATGGCAATGGAAAAAAATAATGCAAAATACTGCAAGAGGCGGGAGTGTGGATGGTTTTTAAAGCGGGCAGTGGCAGAAGCTATTGAACGTAACAACTCTCAAGCAACAGCGAATAAGGAGGGATGATTTATGGCATTACCAGCGGAAAAGGCACGGTACTCACTTGCCGACTGCCTCACATGGGATGGGAATGAACTTATAGAAATTATTGATGGTGAGGTATTTATGATGGCAACGCCGTCGAGAATCCATCAGAAGATTAGCGGCGAGTTATTCCGCCAGCTTGCAAATTATCTTGAGGGTAAAAAATGCGAGGTCTACGCTGCTCCGTTCGGCGTTCGGCTGTTTGAGCAGGATGGGGACAGGCCGGAGGACGTTGACACTGTGGTTGAGCCGGATATCTCCGTGGTATGTGACCGCAGCAAGCTGGATAAGCATGGCTGCAAAGGAGCGCCGGACCTGATTGTTGAAATCCTGTCCCCGTCCTCCCTTCGCCATGACCGGCTTGTGAAGTTAAACCTATACCAGCGGGCCGGGGTTCGGGAATATTGGATTGTGGATCCGCAGAATAGGTCTGTGATGGTGTTTCTCCCGGATAGTAACGGTTCTTTCAGGCTCCATGAGGACTACGGACGGGAAGATATAGCGAAGGTCAGCGCGCTTGATGGGTGTTTTATTGAATTAAACAAAGTGTTTACTGAATAAGGAACTTAGAAATTATCCGGAAATAACTTGTGATATTGCTTGTATACTGCACGCATTGAAAGATTTCTTTGTGCCCGATTGTGAGTCACCTCATAATAATTTAAATATTGTATTAATTGAATAGTTACTGTACGGTTTATAGTATCATACACAGGAAACAAATACAAGATGGAGGCACAGTTTATGAGGAAAAAAGTAATGGATCTGCTTCGGGTAAACTGGCGGACGATGGCAGAGTTTGAAATTCTATATAAAGTATTTTCCCTGACCATATTTACACCGCTTTTTCTGTGGGCATTCAATGGGATTATGAAAGTATCGAAAAATACAGAAAGAAGCACCCCGATAAAAATTTGAAAGTAATGTTATGGCCCAAAGACGCACTAAGCGGATTTCAGGGTATGAACAATTATGATACTCTGTTTGGCGAAGCGTTTTTTAATGATAGTTTCCATAACGGAATACGGCATAAAGATATATTAAAAAACATTAAATGTAAAACAATATTTATGAAAGCCCGGTCAGAAGTCAATGAAGATGGTGTTTTAATGGCAGCATTAAGTGAAAATGATTTAGAAAGGATCACAGAACTTGTTAAAGATTTCCATATTATCCGTTTTGATTGTGGTCACGGTATTCACATGGAAAATCCAAAAAAATTTATAGAGTGTTTGGTTAATTTGATTGATATGGGGAATTAACCTATTGTCAAAACACAAAACTGCTGAAAGTAGTAACATATTGAAAGTTATTACATCTTAAGGTAGGAACAAGAGGAGTTCGTCAACGTAGGCATTGTGGAAAAAGCCAAACTTTTTTATCGAAAAACGCCTCGAAATAAAGGATTTGTGGTAGAAAGTTTGGATTTCTTCAAAAACAGGTTTTGTTAGTATCTTTTGGTACCGCTTCCGAATGATGCAGATAGCAAAGAAGTAACTTATAAGATCAGTTCAGTTCATTTCATAATTTCCAGAGGCAATAAACGAAGAGCAGATAAAACGGCTGGAGGATTTTTTGCGGGAAATATCAGCAGCTGTATCATCCGGGAGCAGGCCATTTGCCGGCAGGTTTTGCTTTTTTCTCGCACATTAGAAACAGCTGCATATAGTGGAAGAAAAGCAAACAGACTTTTTGCGCCGTATCCATTAAAATAACATGCATATGCGCAAAGGTTTGGCAAAGGAGAGGCTATGAGAAATGTAAACGACCTGCATCCGGACTTACAGCAAAAAATTACAGAGTTGAAACAGCTGTGTGAGAAAAACGGGCTGCGCATAGGGATCGGAGAGTGCCTGCGTACCGCAAAAGAGCAGGATGCGCTATATGCCCAAGGGCGTACAAAACCTGGGAAACGCGTAACAAATGCCAGAGGAAGCAGCTATAGTTCCCAGCATCAATGGGGAATTGCATTTGATTTTTACCGGAATGACGCAAAAGGCGCTTATGATAACAGCGATGGATTTTTTCAAAAAACAGGCGCCCTGGCAAAATCCATCGGGCTTGGCTGGGGCGGAGACTGGAAAAGCCCGGTGGACCTGCCGCATCTGTACCTGCCTGCATGGGGCAGTACACCGGCAGCGTTAAAGCAGCAGTACGGCACGCCGGAACAGTTTCGAAAGACATGGGCGGCGTATCCGGTATTTACACCGGGAAAAAGCTATGTTACGTCCCGGGCGTGCTATCTGCGCAGCAGTCCCGGAACCGGAAGCAATAAAGTGGATTATCAGTCATTGTCGGGAACGCTGAAAGTGAAGTGCAGGCAGATGTCTGGATATGCGGTGTTCCGTAAGGGAAGACGCTTCCGGCTGCAGAAAATGCAGCGTGTTGGAAAGAATGTCTGGGGGCAGATGAAGTCCGGGTATTGGGTGCCGTTATATTATGGCGGTAAAGTCCGGGTGAAATAAGGAGTGCAGTCGCTGCGGCTGGGGGATGTGGCTAAGCGGACGACTTTGCGGGCTTAGGAACTGTGCAAAAATAACTTATACAATTTGAATGTCTTTTTCTCTGAGAGCACCAGTCAAAAATCAGTTATATAGACCGTTATGCACCTGATTTTTGACTGGCACTCTCGAAGAAAAATCCTGCGCAACTTGCATAAGTTATTTCTGCACAGTTCCTTAGCGATACCTGAATGATCAGTTTCATGTAAAGAAAGATTTCCACTCCTCAGCAGCTTGAAAAGAATAAGGAAGAAGTGTTAAAATCCCATCTGCCAATATTCTCTTTGGACTAAAATCGCCATGTTATTATTTTATTTCGGTTGACCTTGTATCCCTTATCGTATATGATAAAGGAAAAGGAGGTAGTCAAAATGAGAATGTCTAAAAAGAAAAAGATGCTCTTTATTGTATTAGCCATCGTGGCTGTATTAATAATTGCTGGCGATTGGGGATTGTCTGTAATGGTATATAATGAGAATTTTAATCAGCGGTTTGAGAGCTATGAGCCGCTGGTGTTTTATGTTGATGACTTTGACGGACTGCATCGCACGAAATATGAGTTTCGTTCCAATGAGGGGCAGAAATTGGCGGGGTATATGTATAGTTCGGGAGAAAACCAGCGCGGTATCGTTGTAATGGCGCATGGTTTTGGCGGAGGCGGACATAATTCCTATATGGATTGTGTAAATTATTTTGCCAGTCATGGATATTACGTTTTTGCCTATGACGCTACGGGAAATGATGAAAGCGAGGGTGAGGGAGTCGGAGGACTTCCACAGGGAGTAATTGACCTTGACTATGCAATCACATTTGTGGAAGAAAGCGGGAAATTCCCAAGTCTGCCAATCGTTTTATTCGGGCATAGCTGGGGCGGCTACAGTGTTTGCAGTGTGCTTACATACCACCCCGAAGTAAAAGCCGTTATAGCGTGTTCGGGTTTTAACGCTTCACCGAATCTGTTTGAAGCCGAGGGGAAAAAACAGGTAGGAAATGGTATTTATTTGATGTTACCATTTGTGAAACTGCATGAGAGGATTCAATATGGCGGGTATGCCTCAAATACTGCGTTGGACGGCTTCTCAAAAAGCAATGCCGCTGTTATGATTGTGCATAGCTTTGATGATGAAGTTGTTCCAGCCGAATACGGTTACGAAATTTATTACGAAAAATACAAGGACGATTCCCGATTTAGCTTTATTCCTCTTGAGAATAAAGGACATAACTATTTCAATGACGACACATATCGCAATGAGTTTCATGAGAAATTTGATGAATGGCTCAAAGCGCTTGACTATGACTATGACACAGAGGAAAACAGGGAACGGTTTTCGGAGGATAAAGCCAATTATATCTATCAAAACCTTGACAGAGAAAAATGGTGCAATTCATTGGATCTGGAGTTGTTCGGGGATTTTTTAGATTTTTATGATAAATATATCTATTAACCCAGCGCTTCCATTTTTCAAAAATCCGTTGAGCAGCCTGGAAAAATGTGCTAAGATAAAATTGTCTGATAATAAATATTATATATGGGAGGTTTTTATTTATGGCAAACAATGTAATTGTGGGGCAGTCCGGCGGCCCGACGGCTGTTATTAATTCCAGCCTTGCAGGGGTGTTTAAGACGGCAAAGGATTTAGGGGCGGAAAAAGTTTACGGCATGAGGAACGGTATCCAGGGGTTTTTGCAGAAGAGGATTGTGGATATGAGTGAAAAAATCCGTACAGACCTGGATTTGGAACTGTTAAAAAGGACACCGTCTGCATTTTTGGGGTCATGCAGGTATAAGCTGCCGGAAATCAGCGAGGACAGGGAGATTTATGATAAAATCTTCGAGATCTTAAATGAGTATAAGATTACTGCGTTTTTTTATATCGGCGGCAATGACTCGATGGATACGATTAAGAAGCTGTCGGATTACGCGATTTTGCTCAACAGCCCGATACGGTTTATGGGTGTTCCGAAAACGATTGACAATGACCTGGCAATGACAGATCATACACCTGGCTACGGCAGCGCTGCGAAATTTATCGCATCTGTGTCGAAGGAAGTTATCCGCGACGGTCTTGTGTATGATATCAAGCAGGCGACTGTTATTGAAATTATGGGGCGCAATGCCGGATGGCTGACAGCTGCAGCCGCGCTTGCGACATGCGAAGATTGTGAAGGCGTGGATATGATTTACCTGCCGGAGCTGCCGTTTGATGTGGATGCTTTTGTAGAAAAAGTCGGTGCGCTGCTGCAGAAGAAGAATTCCATTGTGGTAGCGGTATCGGAAGGCATCCGTACGGCGGACGGAAAGTATGTGTTTGAGCTGACCAACCACACGGAATATGTGGATTCGTTCGGCCACAAGCAGTTAAGCGGTACGGCAAGGTATCTGGCAACGCTGATCAGTGAAAAATTCGGCTGCAAATCCAGGTCCATTGAATTATCTACCCTGCAAAGATGCGCCGGGCATCTGACATCGCGTGTGGACATTACAGAAGCATACCAGGTGGGCGGTTCAGCGGTCAAGGCTGCATTTGACGGGGAGACTGCGAAAATGGTGATCTTAAAACGTGTTTCGAATGATCCGTATATCTGCACGACAGACTTGTATGACGTCCATAAAATTGCAAATATCGAAAAGAAAGTGCCGATGGAATGGATTACGGAGGACGGGACAAATGTCAGCGCAGAGTTTGTGAATTACATACGTCCGCTGATCCAGGCAGAGCTTACGCCGATTATGATTACCGGGCAGCCGCGCCATATTGTGATCGACAGGCAGTAGGAAATATTTCTGCGGGAAGGAAATGCCATAGGAACAGCCGGAAAAAGGAACTTTAAACAGAAAAGGTTAGCCAGGGGGATGTGGCTCACCGGACGACTCTGCGGGCTTGGGACCGGGGATCCGCCGGATAGCCATATCCCCCGTTAACCAGGATCTTTCAGAAAACAAGAAAACACAACGCATGTCAAAAGTATTTCTTTTTCACTTCACCCAGGTTAGGATCCGGTTCTTTATATGTTTCTTTCAACAGGTGGACAAACATAAGCAGGGATGGGATGGCAATAAATGTTAAAATTGAGATCTCATTACAGACAATTGTAAGAATAAATATAAAGATCCAAAAGAACACTCCCATTTTATAAGTGAACCGTTGAAGGGCGAGATCTTCTTTTCTTGCTTCAGCCAAAAATTCTTCCAGTGTTTCGTATTTGGGTTTTCGGTTTGATTTTTTCATTTTGATTCCTCCGTTTTTTGCTTTCATATGTAATTATACTACGGTGAAAGTGAAAAGTCCAGACTATTTCGATGAAAAATGTATTTTATGTGTTATTTGCGGAATATTTTTTCATACATTGCCGGGCGGATAAAGAATGGCTGAGGATGCAGTGAATGGAAAAATTTTACCCGGGCGGCAGAATTGACATAGCGCTATATTTTTTGGCTTACCGAAAGATTATGGTTAGCCAGGGGGGATGTGGCTCACCGGACGACTCTGCGGGCTGGGGACCGGGGATGCGTCGGGAGACACACCTTGGGCAGACAGGGGCAACGCTGCGGTGAACGAATCGCTAACTGCGATTAAGACAGTCGGGGTGTGGCCCTCCTGTAAAACAAGCATCCGCATAGCCACTAAAAAACGCAACACATCGTCAATTCCTTTGAAAAATTTTGTGGATTTTACCCTTATTTGTTTTCATTGATTGGTGACATCATAACACAGAAAACAGTGTCCGGGCCGCAGTCCAGCGGCACCTTTATTTTCAGGCATTTAACCAGGACATACGACCGAAATGAATTATACAATTCACTTCCGAAAACAGTGCCTGCATTTTGCACTAGTGCAAATCAGAGAAAGAAAACACCATCTTTCCTCGCTGACTGATAACAACACAGAACTGGCACAAAATGCAGGTATTGTACTGTAAAGCCTGCCATAACCAGGTTCTGCGGGCAGCGGGCAGGGGATGCGCCGGGAGACACACCTTGGAAGGACGTTCAAGGGGCGCTTTT
>CANOET010000225.1 GCA_947564835.1 uncultured Eubacterium sp.
GTAAGCGCTGGATTTCACCTCCGCTAAAAGCGCCCCTCAAATGTCCTTCCAAGGTATGTCTCCCGGCGCGTCCCTTGGCCACAGCCCGTAGTGTCGTCCGGATAGCCACATCCCGTAGAGTCGTTCGGCCAGCCATATCCCCATGTAAGATAAAAAATGTTTTACAACCCGCAAATTATTTGCTATAATACAAGCAAACAAACAGACGAATCCAGTTCCTGCCGCCGCAGCGGAAAGGGCTGGATTTCAAAGATTAAAAGACGGATATCAGTCATTCCACAGGCTGGATGCAGTGTTAAGGAGGCTTACATGACATGAATTTCAGTAAAAGATCAATACGAAAAAAACGCAGGGAGATTACCGCTAAAAAAGGAAAAATTACCAGGAAGCTGATAACGCTGCTGTGCGAACTGGCGCTGCTTTCCGTATTTGCGTTGGCAGTGACTGTCGGCAGTGCGGGATATGGGGCTTACCAGGGGATTCTCGCCGCTTCGCCGAGCATTCAGGATATCGACGCGACACCGACCGGATACCTGTCCACCATTTTGGATTCCAAGGGAAATACGACAGCCACGCTTGTAGCATCCGGCTCCAACCGCGTGTATGTAACGATTGATGAAATACCCAAAAATCTGCAGAATGCATTTATCGCTATTGAGGATTCCAGGTTTCGGGAACATAATGGCATTGATATCAAAGGCATTATCCGTGCAGGGGTGAACGGGATTGCTTCCGGGTTCCATTTTCGGGAAGGGGCAAGTACGATTACCCAGCAGCTTTTGAAAAATAATGTGTTTACGAGCTGGACGGCTGAAAAAACGCAGGCCGACCGCTTTAAGCGTAAGATTCAGGAACAGTATCTGGCGCTGCAGCTGGAAAAAAAAGAGTCCAAGGACTGGATTTTGGAAAATTATCTGAATACGGTGAATCTGGGGCAGAATACGCTCGGCGTGCAGTCTGCGTCCAAGCGTTATTTCGGCAAAGACGTCTCGGAGCTGTCGCTGTCGGAGTGCGCGGTTATTGCAGGCATTACGAAAAATCCGAGCGGGTATAATCCGATCACACATCCCAAGGCGAATGAAAAAAGGCGCAAAAAAGTACTCGATGATATGAAAGATCAGGGCCTGATTACGCGTAAGCAGTATAAAAAAGCGCTGAAGGATCCGGTTTACAGCCGGATTCAGAAGGTGAATGCCAGACAGCTGGACAAGTCCAGTGTGCATTCATATTTTGACGATGCCCTGACGGAGCAGGTGATTGCGGATCTGATGGAGGTGCTTGGCTGTTCGCAGACGGAGGCATACAAGAGACTTTATAATACAGGACTTACGATTTATTCCACGCAGGATCCGGATATCCAGGCAATCTGTGATGAGGAAGTGAATAATCTGGCAAATTATCCGACTGCGCCGAAGACTTCTTTTTCCATGACGCTGACGGTTCAAAAGGCTGATGGTGAATTTAAATATTACGATGAGCAGACGATGCTGGCTTACTATCAGTCTTCCAATAAAGACTATACGATTAACTTTGCATCGCAGGAGGAAGCAAATGCAGCAGTGGAAAAGTACAAGTCTGATATTATGGAAGAAGGAGATACCGTACCGGAAAACGGGCAGACAATTACCTACACCCTCCAGCCGCAGGCAGCGCTGACGGTTATCGACCAAAAGACGGGGGAAGTGAAGGCGATGGTAGGCGGGAGGGGGGAAAAGACCGCCAACCGCACGCTGAACCGGGCGACGGATTCGGTGCGCCAGCCGGGGTCTACGTTTAAGGTATTGGCCGCTTTTGCGCCGGCGCTGGATACAAAGCAGATGACACTTGCCTCCGTGGAGGATGACGCGCCGTATACGTATAAAAACGGCACGCCGCTGAAAAATTACGACAACAGGTACCGGGGATTTACCTCGATCCGGGAGGCGATTACGCATTCGATCAATGTAGTTACGGTAAAAACATTGACGGATATCGGGATTGATACCGGATTTGAATATCTGACCGATCATTTCGGATTTACGACGCTTACCGATCAGGACCGTAACGAAGCGCTGGCGCTTGGTGGCATTACGTATGGCGTGACGAATCTGGAGCTGACAGCTGCCTATGCAGCGATCGCCAACGGCGGGACTTATATTAAACCGCGGTTGTATACCAAGATTATCGACCATGACGGAAATGTGCTGATTGATAACGAGCCGCAGAAAAAAGAAGCGGTAAAGGAGACAACGGCCTGGCTGCTGACGAATGCCATGCAGGATGTGATGACGGTCGGCACCGGAAAGGCAGCAAATGTGGAAGGGCTGACGCTTGCCGGAAAATCCGGGACGACGACCAAGAGCAAAGACGCATTATTCGCAGGATTTTCCCCTTATTACAGCCTGGTAGTCTGGGGAGGATACGATGATAATACAAAACAGGACAACGGGACAACCTCCTATCCCAAAATGATCTGGCGTTCGGTGATGAGCCGTATCCATGAAGGGCGCAAAAACAAGGAATTTAAAATGCCGTCTGGCATTGTTACAGCGCAGGTCTGCAAAAAATCCGGTATGCCGGTGCAGGAAGGGATCTGCACCCGTGACCCGCGCGGAAATATGGAAATCACGGAGTATTTCGCTAAGAAAACCGTACCGGAAGATCCATGTGTGCATCACGCTTCAGTCCGTGTCTGCGCTTCGTCCGGCATGCTGGCAGGGCCTTACTGCCCGGGCAGAGGGTATGGATCTTCCGTGCGGATCATCGGCGGGGAGCCAGGGTCAGAAGACGGACCGTATCTGTATACGGGAAATCTGCAGACATGTACCGTGCATACAAGCGCGACAGTGACACAGCCGCCGGCAAATCATCCTGCACAGGAGGATGGCACAGCTGCGGATCCGGAGGAAAACCAGCCGGGCCAGGAACCAGAACCAGGCCAGCAGCCGGATCAGTCCGGCCAGGAACCAGGACAAGGCCAGGAACCAGGACAGGGCCAGGAACCAGATGCAGGCCAGCAGCCAGATCCGGGAGAAGATCCCGGGACAGAACCGCCGGGAGACACAGGGCCTGTTGTGGATATTCCGCCGGAAGAAGATGGGCCAGTGGAGAACGAGGTCATCCTGGACTTTTAAGAGGAAACAAATATGGGAGAAAAAGCAGAAGCTTACAAAGTCGTCTATCAGGGCGGCGAAGGCGAGATTATAGAAAAAAAATCCAGATTTATTGCTACGGTACAGCCTGTGGAAAGCGAAGAAGCAGCAGCGGCATTTATCAGTGCAGTCAGGAAAAAGTATTGGGATGCGTCCCATAATTGTTCCGCGTTTACCATCGGAAAAAAACACGAGCTGACCCGCTGCTCAGACGACGGGGAACCATCCGGGACCGCGGGGCGGCCGATGCTGGATGTGCTGCTGCGGGAAGATATCCACAATGCTGCGGTCGTAGTTACACGGTATTTCGGCGGGACGCTGCTTGGTACAGGAGGTCTTGTGCGCGCGTATCAAAAATGTACGCAGGAAGGCCTGGCAGGGGCAGTTGTGATCGAGAAGCGGCAGGGGCAGATGCTGGAGATTGAGACGGATTATAACGGGCTTGGGAAGATCCAGTATTTGCTGGCACAAGGCGGCATTCCTGTTTTGGATACGGATTATACGGACAAAGTAGTGATTCATGCTATGGTTCCGGCGGAGATGAAAGGGGAATTTGCGAAGGCAGTGACGGAGGCTACGAGCGGGTCTGCGGGACTGGAATGGGGAGAGCAGGCGGAGTTTGCGGCGGTGGGTGATGAGGTGCGCCTTTTTTAGGAATGGATCAACACTTTTTGCACAAATTTGATTTCGGGCGGCAGAATCGATATTGCGGTGTGTTTTTTGGCTTCCCGAAAGATCTTGATTGGGCAGGGGATGTGGCTAACCGGACGACTCTGCGGGATGGGGCCAGGCCCTTTCCCCATCATCCGGCGTCCGCATAGCCAGTAAAAAACGCAACAAAATGTTAAAAGTGGTTTTCTGCTTCATCCAGATTAGGGATTCTCGATCCCGTGCATACACAGAAAGGGGAGATAGACTTTGAAAATTTTATACAAAGCATGCTTGTTATTTTTCATGGTGCTTGCTATGTTACCAGGTGCAAAAATAACAAGCGCCCAAAATTCTAAAAACGGTTACTCTCATACAGATTCTGCAGCAACCGCGGTACCTGCAGAATGGTTAGCAAATACAAATAAAATCGAAATCCATGTAAAAGGCGCAAATATTAAAATAAAAAAAGGCAATTCTGATACAATCCAAATGAAATATTATGGAAAAGCTTCGGATGAAAATTATGAACTGGTAACAGCCGTGAATGAAAACCGATATAAAATCAAGCTGAAATATAAGGGCAGCGGCATAGCCCCTACAGTAATAGAAGGCGGTTTAATTGTAAAAATACCGTCTGACAGCTGCCGGCTTCTTGAGATTAACGGAAGAGGCGCAGGAATTGTGTTGAGTAAAATTCACGCAGATATCAATCTAAAGACACAAGGATGTGCAGTTGCTGTCAATAACCAATATAGCGGCAATCAGATGGTGATTGATTCATCTGGAGACGCTTATGAGATTAAATCCGTTCCTATATCCGCAGACTTTCATTTAAAAGCAGACGGTTCTGTTGTGGAATATACGTTTACAAAGCAGCCGCATAATCTGAAATTTAAACTGACTGGAGGATATGCAGAACTGCCGGAGGGCTGGAAGAGGAATTTTTCGATGGGGCTTGGCCGGCCGGAAATGCTGGCAGAGGTAAATCATGGGATTTTTGAGCTGCGTATCGGATCTTTTTGACAGATAAAGGAAATGCTCCGGGGTGATCGGGCAGGACCGGGATATTTTATCCGATCAGCACTTCCTTTCCCCGGAAAGCAATTCCATATTTGCGAATTTTTTCTTTCGGAATCCCCTTTGCAAGGAGTGCGGTTTCATAATTTTTTTCCTCTATCTGCTTAAGCGCTGCCTTTACCGTATCTGAAAGATCTTTTTCATCATCCGTTTTCTGCACTTTAAACTCCAGAATGATGGCGTCATCTTTCAGACTTCTTGGCTCCAGCATAACGTCATAACGGCCAAAACCGCTTTCCCTGTTGGAAGTAAGCACATATTTTTTCCGAAGCGTCACCAAAAGCCCTAATACAAAGCCATGATAAAAGCGTTCTGGTTCCTCCCTGGAAGGATCCGTTCCTGTATCAAAATAACTGAATGTCTCCATAGTAATCCGGTTCATATAGAGATTCATATTTTTTAGGTCTCCATCCCACAAAGCCCGGATAAATTCGTCATAATCATAGAAATCCTTCTGGAACCATCCGGCTACCATCTGATGGAACATGATTTCTACTTCCAGATTTGTGATCCCCAGCTCATACCGGGGAGTCAGCCACCCCCATTCTTCATCCGTGAGCTTCCGGTAACTGAACACCCTCAGATATCCGCTGGCAAGCAGAAGGCTCCAGATCGCAGTTTCATTTTCACTCATCTGGTTGTATACAAACTGCTCATCCATAGATACATGCAAATGCTCCCCTGAAAGAAGCTTTTCAAAATTTTGTTTCAGATATCGGTTTCCTTCTTTCAGCAGCTTTCCCACCAGATTGTTAGAACTGGTATTGGCCCAATAGCATTGTAACTCTCCTTTGTCCAAATAATTTATGATAGACCATGGATTGTAAATATCTGACCGCCTTCCGAATGTGAATCCATCATACCATTTTTTTACTTCTCTCTTTTGATCGGATAACCCAAATTCATCCAAAGCTGCAAAAACCTCTTCTTCCGTAAATCCAAAACTGTCCTCATATTTTTCTGCAGTTGTCGTTACTACTTCAAGGTTATTCAAATCTGAAAAAATGGATTCCTTGCTGATTCTCGTAATTCCTGTCATAAGTGCCCGCTCCAGATAGGGGTTGGTCTTAAATGTGGAATGGAATAGATTTTGAATAAAGGCTGTAAGTTCTTCCCAACAGCCGTTCACGTAAGCCTCCTGCATAGGAGTGTCATATTCATCCAACAGAATGATCACTTTCTTCCCATAATAGCGGGATAAATACAGAGACATCTGGTGAAGAGCCATGAAGGCATGAACATCATCCATTTCTAAAGACACTTTTTTAAAAAAATCGGTTTCTCTTTCATCCAGGATACCTGCCTCCAGCAGAAAGCGATTTTCGGAATAAAGCATGGTCAAAATCTGGCAAAGCTGTCCGCGCATGGTGGAATAATTCTTTGCCTTTACATTAGAAAAAGACAGGCTGATCACCGGCCAGCTTCCCTGGAGTTCCCGAAACTTTTCATTTTCCCAGATCTTAAGCCCCTCAAACAAGCCGCCCCGATTGGCGTACTTTACAGAAAAAAAACATTCTGTCATGCTCATGTTCAGCGTCTTGCCAAAACGCCTGGGACGGGTGATCAGGGTGACATCATCATCAGAATCCCACCACTCCTGGATAAAGCCGGACTTGTCCACATAAAAATTATTTTTCATACGCAGTTTTTCAAAATCCTGATGCCCGATTCCTACTGTTCTCGCCATATTTCATCCCCTCCTTATCCTCCGCAAAAGCGGCTTTTCAAGTATAAAGCTATTATATCCCGAACCGCCGAATAAAGTCAATCTAAACCAGCCCCAGCAATCATAGTCAAATACATTTCCCGACCATTCACCGGACGAAGACTAAAGCCTGTCTGTCCATCTGATAACCGTATCTGGATAGATTATACGGTTATCATTATATCAGACTCTAAAAGAATTTCCCATGATTAGCTTCAATATTTCCTAACCTGGATGAACCAGAAAAGAAACACTTTTGACATTGTGTTGCGTTTTGGCTTCCCGATAGATCTTGATTGGCCAGGGGCTGTGGCTAACCGGACGACTCTGCGGGCTGTGGCCAGGGGACGCGCCGGGAGACA
>CANOET010000226.1 GCA_947564835.1 uncultured Eubacterium sp.
AGAAAATGTCGGACGCTACAAGATGGTTTTCCGGCTTTTTTCTTTTTCCACTTGCTATCCCGCCAAAACAGAGGTAAGCTACGACACCAAGAAAGGAGGGGTTGGATTGGAAAAAGATTCTGCATTATACCAATTGATGGACACCCGCATGAACGGCGTCATGAACGGCATTGTTAGCGGTGACGGGGAATACCAGGCGATTCTCCGGAAGTCGGACATATTTATTATCAAACTTAGGAGCCACCGTTCTAATACTTGAGAGCCACTTTGTTTTCAATATAATTATCACGCTTGAAAGCCGCCCTAAACCACTATATATAGTATTGTTACAAATGGCATGACTGCCATTGTAGCCATGCCATTACTATCATAAATATGCGATATTATCCTAATGAATCAATTACAACTTTTGCCTTCTTAGAATCATATAGTTTTCTTAAATGGAATCTGCCTGTGTTCCACCTCCAAGTCCCTCATGCCAGTCCTCCACATCGTATTGCCCCACAAAAATCGTTGGACTGTTTCCACATCTCTGTTCTATAAGTTCGTATATAAATATCGATTCCCTTTCATTAATTTTATAGCTTAACCATTCATCAATAATCAAAACCTTGTAGTTTCCAAGCTTTTTTGTGTAGTTCCATCCATTACATCCAGATGCAAGTATTTGGCTCCGGCTTCCTCCACGGCATGAACCTGTTTCCCAAGCACAGTAAAATCTGCCCCTAAAAGGGATGGCGCTACTACATACATAAATTTTCTCCTTCCCTCCACCCTGCAAAATTGGCAGACGCTATTTCTTTCTGTTATCCATCATTTCCTCTATTTCTTTTTGTGCCTGCAAAAGGTTCTGGCATATTTTTGTGCAGTAAGGCAGGATATCGGAAGATGCCCTGACAATGTCCGGAACCATAACCGTCGTACACCCTGCTGCATAACCTGCCCGGATTCCATTCTCGCTGTCTTCAAACACAAAGCATTCTGCCGGCCTACAGCCAATGCGGTCTGCAGCTAAAAGGAAAATATCAGGTTCCGGTTTCCCTTTTTTGACTTCCGCTCCGCTTACCACCGCCGCAAAGTACCCGCGTATGCCCGCCATTTTCAAATTGGATTCAATCTGCCCTGCCGCCGTACTGCTTGCCACCGCTATCCGGACATTTCTTTTGTGAAAAAAATCAAGTATTTCATGCACGCCCTGTTTTACCGGTACATGGATGGACAGTCTTTTCCCGATCCGTTCCATACACTCATCCATAATAACTGCTCCATCAGGAACATGGTAATATCTTTCAATTATCCTGCACATATGCTGCCCGTTTGTACCGGAAATCGCATTTGCAAAGCAGGTATCCAGTTTCACGCCCCTCTCTCCAGCAATTTCCTGCCATATCTGCTGATAAATGCGTTCTGTATCAAACAGCAGGCCATCCATATCAAAAATTGCACCCTTATATTCCATCTTCCTAATCTGCCCTCCGTGCCTCCAGTTCACGCGTCATCTCTCCGCGCAGGCTGTCCAGTTTATAAAAATAGGTAAGCGCTGCAATCAAGATACACAAAACGACCGGAATCCAGATAAAGCATATTTCAATGTACGAAAGGGCTTTTTCCGTCTGGACTGCATTGGCCACATATCCTCCGTTTTTTAAAAACGCGCCAATGATAAAACTGGTCAATCCCATTCCGCCTTTTACAAAAAATCCCTGGAACGCTGCAATCAGACCTGCCACACTTGCATTTTTCTTATACTCCGAATAGTCGATGACATCCGGCTGCATAGCAAAGGTAATTCCAAAAATGCCATAAATTCCTAATCCTGTAATTACCAATCCGGCCAGCAGACATACTGTCTGGTTACGTCCGACATATATAAGCAGATCTCCCGCTATGTACAAAATAATGCTGAAAAACATCAGGCTTCTCTTACTGTACTTCTTTTCCAAAGCGGGAAGCAAAAGCAGCATCGGCAATCCGGACAAAATTCCCAAAATCCCTACAAGCGACAGCCACTCCGTCTTTCCCAAGTTATATTTGAAATAATAGATGACCGTCGTGCTTCTTACCACGTAAAGGGAGAAGTAAAACAGATTCAGCAGAAACAGTATCCACGCCTGCCCGGTAAGCCCCTTGAGCTCCGCTTTCAAGGAGGAATGCGTTTGACTGACGGTAGGAGGCACCACTTCCTCCGTGCTCGCAAACGTCAGAAAAAAGATAAACATTGCAACAATTCCATATATGGTCATTGTGATAAGATACCCTCTTGCTTCATTGTTTTCACCAAAAAAGCGTACCAATGGCTCCGTAATCGTCATTACGATTGCTGTTCCGGCCATAGCGCAAACCATTCTTGTGGAAACCAGGACATCTCTTTCATGGATATCGGAAGTAAGCCTTGGCACGATTGTATTAAGTGGTATATTTACAACTGTGTATGCTGTACATAAAAGGCAATATGTTACATATGCCCATATCAGCTTCCCGCCGCTCCCAAAGCCTGGAATGTAAAAAGTCAGGAACGTAAAAACCGCAAACGGCACAGCTCCCACCAAAAAATAAGGTCTCCCCTGTCCCCATTTCGTATGGGTCCGATCTACAATCAACCCCATTCCTGTATCCGTGAGTGCATCAATAAATTTTGTCACCAGCATCATTGTTCCGGCTGCTACCGCCGTAATCCCAAATACATCCGTATAAAAGACCATAAGATAAGATGCCATCGTGCTGAATACCAAGTTACATCCAAGATCCCCAATCCCGTATCCTATGCGCTTTCCCCATTTTCCCATGTCATTCTCCTTTCCTCTACCAGTTCATTACATCAATTGCAGCCTTTTCTATGGCAAGACCAGCCTTGTAATGTTCCATGAATGCCCGGAACCCTTCTACATCTTCCGCATATGGTATCACCGTCTCACCCGAAAGTTCCCCGAAAATCCTTTTTGCAAGGTAATCTTCCAGCTTTTCACCTGTTTCCCTGTCCGCCAGATATGCGGCCAGCAGCGCAATACCCCATGCCCCTCCTTCACCGGCCGTGTCCATCACGGTCACGGGCGCATTGACTGCTGCCGCAAGATACCGCTGCCCGACTCCCTTCGTCTTAAAAAAGCCTCCATGCCCGGTAATCCGTTCCACCTTTACTTTTTCGTCCTCCATCAGGATGTCCATACCAAGTTTCACGGCTCCAAGCGATGTATACAAATGAACCTTCATGAAGTTTGCAAGGTTAAACCTGCTGTCTGGTGTCCGCAGGAATGCCAGACGCCCTTCATTCAGCATGGTAATATTTTCACCCGAATAATAACCATATGCCAGAAGCCCTCCGCAATCCGAATCTCCTTTCAGCGCGTTGGTATATAATTTTTCATATAGCACATCTGTTTCCGCCTGCACTCCCATTATATCTGCAAATTCCCCGAAAAGCCCAACCCACGCGTTCAAGTCCGAGGTTCCGTTATTTGCGTGAGACATCGCGCATGGGAATCCCGACGGTGTCGTAACCATGTCAATCTCCCGGTAAACCCTGCCCAACTGCTTTTCCAGAACAATCATTGCAAATGTGCTGGTGCCGGCAGACACGTTTCCCGTTCCGGGTGCAACGGAGTTGGTTGCGACCATGCCCGTCCCTGCATCTCCCTCCGGCGGGCACAGGGGAATCCCTGCGCGGAGCAGACCCGATTCATCTAAAAATGCAGCCCCTTCTTCCGTCAGCACCCCGGCGTCTTCACCCGCAGTGAGAACCCTGGGGAAGATATCCCTCATGTTCCATGTATACCCAAACGGTTCCAGCAATGCATCAAATTTTTCTATCATTTCAGCATTATAATCACAGACATCAGAATCAATCGGAAACATTCCGGCGGCATCCCCGATCCCGATGACCTTTTTCCCTGTCAGTTTCCAATGGATATAGGCAGCTAGCGTTGCCACATAATCCAGTTTTGCCACATGTTCCTCCCCGTCAAGGATACGCTGATACTGATGCGCCACCGTCCAGCGCAGCGGAATATTAAAGCCAAACAGCTCCGTCAGTTCATCCGATGCTCTCTGCGTGTTCGTATTCCTCCACGTCTGGAATGGGGCAATCTGCTTCCCGCCTTTATCCAACGCCATATACCCATGCATCATGGCACTGACACCAATGGCTCCTGTATTCTGCAGCGACACACCGTACTGTCTTTCCACTGCCTCCCGCAGGGAACTGTAACACTTCCGTATGCCGGTATGGATTTCTTCCAGGCTATATGTCCAGATATTGTCAACAAAAGAATTTTCCCAGTCATGAATACCAACTGCCAGAACCTTTCCCTTAAAATCTATCAACACCGCTTTTATCCTGGTGGAGCCCAATTCAATCCCCAGTGCAGTTTCTCCATTTACTATCAATCTTTTTGTTTCCATGCTTCTCCTTTCTACATTGTCTGCCATATCTTCCTTCGACATAGCAGACACCTGATCTGTATGGTTTTATCATCATACATGTAACATTCCGAAACACATGTTACGGCATGCATCTTCTACAAATATGTCGTCCCTGCTTAGAAACACGTAAAAGCACCGTCAATAATGAAATCAGCACCTGTCGTAAAAGTACTTGTATCGCCAGCCAGATACACGCAGATAGATTCCAGTTCCTCCGGCGTTCCCATCCTGCCGAGGGGTGCCATCGCATTCCATTTTTCAATCAGCGGAACCAGCGTCGGGGAATTCAGCGTCAGCTCTGTCCCGATATATCCCGGACTGATGCTGTTAACGCGCACGCCTCGTTTTGCCCATTCGATTGCCAGCGACTTCGTAAGCTGGATGACGCCCGCCTTTGATGCGTTGTATGCGCACTGCGGCTGCGGCACGTTGACGATATGCGCCGACATGGAAGCCGTGTTGATGATAGAGCCGCCCCCATGCTCCAGCATGTATTTTCCCGCCGCGATATCTGTCAGAAAAATACCGTTCAAATTGATGTTGATCACTTTGTTCCACTGCTCATAGGTCATTTCCTCCGCCGGGGCATTGATGCAGATCCCGGCATTGTTATGGCAGAAATCCAGTCCTCCCAGCTCCCTTACCACCTCTGCGACCATTGCATCCACCTGTTCCTTGTCGGTGCAGTCCGTGCGGATGGCGATCACTTTCCGGCCTGTCTGTTCCGCAAGCTGCGCCGCTGTCTTCTTTGCCTCGTCATAATCCAGATCCACGATCGCCACATCCGCGCCCGCTTCCGCAAACGCCTTTGCAGTGCACTTTCCGATCCCTCTCGCCGCACCTGTCACAAACCCCTTTTTCCCGTCCAGTTTCATTTTTTCAATAATACCCATGATGTTCTCCCTTCTTAAAAGTTATTTTGTAAAATCATTTATCAAATTATAATTACATATTATATGGTCCTATATTATTTGTCAATATGTATTAATTCACATAAAATCGGAATGATTTTTATAAAAATTATACAATAGAATCTCTCCCCATTTTTTGATATAATGTTAATTTACAAAATGATTTTACTAATTTCGAGGTGATATTATGGCAAAGAGTATTACACCGAACCAGATCAAGCAGAACAACCGCAGTCTGATTTATCATTATATCTATCAGAAAAAGAAAACCTCCCAGCAGGAGATCTCTTATGAACTGCATTTGAGCCGTCCCACTGTCACTGCCAATCTGGCGGACATGGAGAATGACGGGCTGGTCATAAAAAACGGGTTGATCGACACAGAATTTGTGGGCCGGAAGGCCGCCGCCTACTCCATTGTCCCGGATTACCGCATCAGTATCGGCGTGGAAATTTTAAAAAAGGAAATAAAGATGATCGCTGTCAACCTTTACGGCGAAAAAATCGACCGCACTGTATTTGACATTGCTTTTGAACGGAAAGATGCCTACTTTGAAACTGTATGCAGAAAAATACTGGAATTTAAAAATACTCTCGGCATCAGGGATGAACAGATTCTCGGTATCGGCTTTGCCATGCAGGGATTGACAACCCCGGACGGACAAACCATGCTGTACGGAAAAATCCTGTCATGCACCGGACTGTCCATTTCAGATTTTTCCTGCCATCTTCCCTATCCATGCACCTTCATTCATGATGCCGACAGTGCCGCCCTTTCAGAATTGTGGGTTTCACCGGAACTTTCGGATGGCTTTTACCTATCACTGAGCAGACATCTGGGAGCCGCTATTATCTCCAAGCGTATAATCCTGTCCGGAAAACACGGCCATAACTCTACGATCGAGCACATACAGATGCGGTCTGGTGGTACCAAGTGCTATTGTGGCCGACATGGATGTATGGAAACACTTCTTTCCCTTGAATCCCTGTTGAAGGAGAATGAAACCCTTGATGATTTTTTCCAGAATGTAAGAAGTGGGGATTCTTCTGCTTCCAGCCGCTGGAACCGTTTCCTTACGGATTTGGCCGATGCTGTCAATATGCTTCACCTTATTCATGATACAAATTTTATCCTTGGCGGATATATTGCTCAGTATCTGTGTGCAGATGATCTTGATTTCCTTTATGAAAGAATACAACAGCTAACACCTTTTACCGAGCCACACGATTTTCTTCTGATTAGCAAAATGCCACAGCACAGTATCACTATTGGTGCCGCTCTTCCTTATATTCATGCATTTTTAAGTAAGCCAGATATTTGAACAGCAATACCTTGAAATTATAGGATGAATTCTTGTCGTGAAAGAAATGGTATAAAGGAATAAAATACGGAAAAAGGCTTTTGAAACAACTTTTTTGTATATACGTTCAATTTTTAAGAAAAAAATAAGGAGTTTTGCCTAATAGTATCCAAGTTTCCGTGATAATAATCGACTTTTGCCTGATAGTACGATTTTTTCGCCAATCGCCATCCTATCAGCAGCGCAC
>CANOET010000227.1 GCA_947564835.1 uncultured Eubacterium sp.
GTTAGCGATTAGTTCACCGCAGCGTTGCCCCAGTCCGCCCAAGGTGTACCTCCCGTCGCGTCCCCTGGCCACAACCCGCAGAGTCGTCCGGTGAGCCACATCTCCCCCCGGCCCACAGCCCGCAGAGTCGTCCGGTGAGCCGCATCCCCCGGCTAACCAAAACCCCCGGCAGTAACCTGCCGGGGGTCTGTTTTTTCAGACGCTTTGTTACTTCGTCTTTACTTTTTTCACCGCACTCCACGCACTGTAATAAGTGACACCGTTGACCTTCTGATAGCTTCTGATTCTGACATAATAAGTCTTCCTTTTCTTGAGCTTTGTAATCGTCTGGGAAGTCTTTTTCACGGATTTTACCGTTTTTGTCAGCTTCTGCGTCTGGAAGTCTGCGGATCTGGCATACTGTATCTGGTATCCGGCTGCTTTTTTATTCTGCTTCCATGTTACAAGCATGCTGCCGGCTGCTTTGCTCACGGGCTTTAACAGCGCCGGGCACGTAAGACGGTAGATGGTCAGCCCGGTTTTGCTGTATTTGCTGACGTTGCTGCCGTTATATGCTTTTACCGTGTAGATATACATTTTGCCGTTTTTGGATTTTACCGCTTTGTCTGTGTAGCTTACCTTGTTTTTGCCTTTTACGTTGGCTATGCGTTTCCATTTGCCGCCCTGGGTCTTGCGGTAAACGTAGTAGCCTGCGGCATTGGAGGATTTTTTCCATTTAACGGTGACGCCTGCGGCTGTATTTTGTACCTTGGCCAGGTCTGGCTGGGCGATCATTGCCGCGGGTTCCTCCGGTGTTTGCGGTTCCTCTGGTGTCACCGCCGGCTGCTGCGGATCTGGCTGCGTTGGTTTTTCCGGGTCTGCGGACGGCTGCTGCGGATTGCTGCCTGGGTAATAGCCGCCCGGATTGCTGCCCGGGTAATAGCCGCCCGGATAGTAACCGCCGCCTGTGGAACCGGATGCATTTGAATCAAAGGTGATGTCAACGGAATCTGACAGTTCCAGATCCGCCATCTGCGTCCCGCGTACAACCATTACTTCCCCGCCGCTTGCTTCTACCGGAGTATTTCCGGCGGATTTTACGCCTACGCTTCCAATCGTAAGCGTATCGGATGTAAACAGCGGTTCGGTTCCCGCAATGTAGAGGTTGATGTTTTTGTTGTCTGCGTCATAATAAGCTTCGTATGTCTTTGCTTTCCCGGTTACTGCCTGGTCGAACTGAAATTCCGAAAAAGCTCCTGCATTCAGTTCCAGGCGCAGCTGGAGGGAGGACAGCTTTTCTCCTTTTGCATTCGGAAGTATCAGCTTTACAAGCAGTGTGCCCGCGGATGCTTCCAGCTTCAGCTCATCCCCTTCGGCGCCCGCCGCGGATGCCTGCACCGGAACCATGATGAGCAGAAGGGCAAATGCCAGGATCGCTGCTGTGAACTTTTTTATCATAGATTCTCCTTTTGCTTTATTTCTGAATTTGAATCTCTGGCAGATTTGGGTCATCCATACTGCCTGCTGCCGGCATATCTACAAAAAACGTATCGCTGACCAGCCTTTGCCCTTCATTGGTCAGGGCATTGTCTACCCGGTACAGCTCCGCACGGACTTGTTTGCCCTGCAGCTGTTTTAACGTATCGCCTGCAAGCTGCGGGCTGATCCAGTAAACCCAGGTTCCTTCATACGTATCCTGGATCGGGCCTGTCTCCGAGACATGTGAGAAAATCAGCTGCTCCGCAGCTAAACTGCCGTCGGCATCCGTACCTCCTATGATATTTCCGTCGCTGTCATACAAAATGATTACATTATAAGCAGAGTTCCCCCTATAAGTACCTGTAAATACAAGCGACCCTTCCGGTATATTTGCTGCCGCATCGGCATATGCAAGCGCCCCGTCTGAGGTCAGTGTCGCAGTGCTGCGGCTGCTGCTGTAAGCCTCTGCCAGCTTTCCGATTGCCGGCTTCCCGTCAGCTGTCGTTCCAAACTCTGCATTATCTCCTGAAACGCCAAGCACCTGCAGCTCGGATACGGATATCTCTGTCCCGCTCTGGCCCAAAACAGCCAGTTTGACTGCAGTAGTCTGATATCCGGCAATGTTGCCTGGTTCCTTTTTATCTGCAAAATAAACCTCTTGTGCGCCGTCGCCGCTGAAGCTTCCGGCCGCTGCTTCTGTCCATCCGCCGTTTAGGTTCTGGACGTACAGCTTGTAGCTGCCAATCGGGCTTCCTGTATACTCGAATCCGGTCACTGCCAAAGATTTATGGAAATCCAGAATGATTTCTGCGTTTTGTCCCGCAGTGCCTGTATAAGCAGTGCTTACATCCGCGTCCAGTGTTTTTTGAAGCGCCCTTTGCAGGTATGCTTCTTGTACACCGCAGGAAACGTCTGCTTCTGTCCCGTTGTCTTTGTCAAACGCAGGCTTTTCTAAATTCGTCGCTGTCAGATCCTTCGTGCTGACTGTCCATCCCGTCCGGTTCAGATAGCCTTTGTTTTGAATTTTCACTGGTTTGAGCGTAGTAGGTTGTCCTGCATACAGATGTTTATTCACTGCACGTACTTCATAGGTTACCACACGGTTGTTTAATGTAACTGTGTCCGTAAACGTAACATTTTTACTTCCTTTTTCCGGAACTGCAAATCCAGCCAGTTCTGTTTCCGGATCGCCGTTTGATGTCGTACGCCTTACGATTTCATAGCCAAGGAGATCTTCCGGCGAAAGGTCGCAGGTTAATTCCATCGTTACCGAAGCGCTTTTCAGCGTTCCTTCCGGCTGGCTAACCACAGTAACCGCACTTGTATTGGCGGTATTGCCCGTACTGTTTTCCAGCTGGTAAACGCGCGCATCATCGTTCGTATAATAAATCGCCCGGTCTTCCGGCTCAAATTGCCCGGCGTAATCCCTGGTAGCCTGGTCCGGTGTCTTGCCCCAGCGTTCAAAAAATTTCAAAATGTCCTTCTGCGCCGCTGCACAGGCAAGGCGCATCAGCTGCTGGTCCGAATCTCCCGACAGCGTCAGTGCGATTCCCTTCGGCGCCGGCGCCTTTGACGGTGTCCTGGCATAGGAATCCACCCTTGCAAAGAACAGGTTGGCCAGCTGTTCGGCAGGATCTTCATACGTCTTGTAATTGTACCCTTTGTCATAAGCTAAGTGCAGCTGCCAGTACATGCCAAGCTGCGTAAATACATTGGATGCAGGGCCGCTGGTATTGGATGTGACCTTTTTATAGACCTCATCATACTGAAAACGCACGCTGTCATTGCTGTCTTTTGCCTGTGCCAGCACCGCAAAATAGTTATTCGTAACTTCTGCTACCGCATAGGCGCCCTGGTTGATGCAGTGGCCGATTTCATGCGCAATGCCCCAGCCGAAATATTTGCCTGTATCTGTGCCTTTGCCGTTTCCGTCTGTCTGCACCTGCTTACCGCCCAGCATACCGGCTGTCGAGTCGTACTCTATGCCGACATGGTTGCCGGACGCGTACATAAATGCACCTGCAAACATCCTTTGGTAACGGATATTCTGATGGCCCTTCGGTATCCGGTCAATGGCATTTTCCGCGTTTTTATTCAGCCCCTTATGCTGGTAGAACAAATACATCATATCTTCCATCGCATGCATGGACTCGTTGAGCGTTTTTGCATTACTGCCGCAGCCCGCCAGCACCTGCGGCGCCGGAAGCGACAGCATCATAGTATCGAGCAAAATGTCAGTTGCGCCGAGGATGCAGTTGCGCTGATTGTATGCGTACTTTACATTCCCATTGGAGGAGCCTGCATGCAGCTTCGCATGGTTTGCCTCCATCTGGCCGGCATAATTGCCCAAATCTGACAGATACTGGCTGATACGCGCCAGACGCTCCGTCTCATCGGTGACCTGATACAGATCCAGGATCGGGACTTGTACGCCGCCACTGACACGCACCGCATACGCATCCTTTGCGTCAGAGCCGGTATACTGCACATAGAGCGCACCGCCGGATTCATCATCGGTGGTCCAGATCTTCGGCACCGTAATGTCATTGCGTCCGATCTTTAACGTTGCCACAGCCTGAAACATCGGGCTGGATTCGGAATGATACTGGGTTGCCACAAGCTGCAGGCTCGTATTTTCCCCGGTCCGCTTCTGGTTGTGTCCGACATAGACCGTGATTTCTTCTCCAGCTGCCGCCACGGTTCCGATCGGCTGCCATGCATTCAGCCCGCCGAATCCAAAGTTCTGATCCTTGGTCGTAATGCCGTTATGGATATATACCGGTGTGGCCGGCTTAGACTGCAGGATATCCTCCGCCGTCTTTAATTCCCGCTCCAGCATCTCGCGGTCAGGGTGATACTCGCCGCATTCCGGATCCTTGGTATTGATCCTCTTTCGCAGCTCATCCACCGTTGCCTGCGTCACATCGCTCCTTAATACCATATGAAGGTCATCGGTATACAGCGCCATAATATCGTCTTCCAGGGAATCATAATGATAAAAATACATCTCGGAAACGGTAATCGTACCGGACGCTACGCTGCGTGCCAGGCCGATCTGTATTTTCTTCGCCGTAACCGGGCGCGCCAGGCGCAGCATGTAGTACACCCTGCCTTCTTCATCCGTTTTCTTCTGTACGGCTATCTCCCCTTTATTTAACACGCTTTCTTTCCCATCCGCGTCCCAGTAACGGATCTGCGCATACCCATAGCTTACATCCTGCTCCATCTGCTCCTGCAGCGTAATCATCTTCATTTTGTAAGCCTGGTCAAACTCATAGATCAGCCCGTTGCCGCCAAGCGCATTGTATCCGCCGCTGTCCCAGCTTGCCAGCTCATAGTAGGACGTCGGACTCTTATCCACGCTGCCCCAGGCTGTTTTGGCATCTGTGTCTTTCGGGCTGTCCTGCATCTTCCCGCTGCCGGCCGCAGCATTTGTAATATGCAGACCGGCTCCGTCTGCCGCCTTGTTGATCAGCTTATACTGCGGCACCTTCGCCAGCTCCAGATCCTTTGTAACCGCGCTTGCTGTCAGGGAAGGGCCTCCTTCGCCCAGCTCATTGACGCCCGTAACATAAAACAGATATTTTGTACGGTCCAACAGATTGGACACGGTATAGCTGTTTCCTTCCGTGACTTCGATTTTGCTGAATTGCGCGGCATCCGCCTGTTTATAATACAGGTTGTACGACGAGCTGTCTTTCATCTTCTTCCAGGACACCTGCACGGACTGGTACCTTCCGACCGCCTTAAGGTTATCCGGCGGATCCGGTATTTTCGTCGGCTTCGGCTCTACCTCAAGCGGCGCGCTGTAGGCGCTGCGCCACAATCCGTTCGTTGCACGTACCCGCACAACATATTTCCGGAAATTTTCCAGCTTTGCCGGCCCCTCGCCGAGCGAAGAAACCGTCAGCGTATTGCCTTTTACCTGGATCACATCCGAAACAGGCTCTTTCCCGCCTTTTCCTTCTTTCTCCGCTACCGATACTTCATATCCGGTAACATTCTGCGGTTCGTCCCAGGTCAGCGTAAAGGACGCGTTCGCCGGCTCTGCCTTAAGGTTTTGCGGAATATCCGCCGCAGGCTCCGGTATCCGGCTGGCCATATCGCCGATAAACGTCACTTTCGAGATTTCCGCCAGGTTATTGTTCTTGCGCATACCCGTGATCTTAAGCGTCACTTTTTTCACCGGAACCTGGCCGTTTAAATGGATACAAATCACACCATTGTCATTTGTAACCCCAGGCTCCCCTGACGAAGACGCACGCAGCGAAGCCATCCGGGCCTCTCCCGTAACCGGAACCGTCTTCGTGCTTCCATCCGCGCTTAGAAACGTAATTTCAGCCGCGGCAACCGGGTTATCCAATCCAGAATCAACCGCAATGCCTTCCACCCGTTCATTATCCAGCTCAAACTCTACCGTAACCGGATTCCCGGCTGAAATCTCCCCCTTAGCCGGAGACAGCATAACCGCTTCCCCGCCTTTTAACAAGGACGAAAGACTCCCGCTTTTCACTGCCGTACCATCCATTTCCCGCACCGCGATCTTAGCAGCCGGAATGCTGGTCTCAACCGTAGAAATTGTATGCCTGCTTTCCTGGTATCCTTTTGCAAAATACTCAAGATCTGCCAGGTCCACGATTCCGTCCCTGTTCAGATCCGCACCTGCGTCATAACCCTCCGCGTCAATGATGTCCGTAATCAGCCTGCGGTCCGCATCGTCAATCCTGCCGTCCCCATTCGCATCTCCGATCAGAATGACACCCGGATGTACGCCTCCTTCTGTGTAAGAATAATCCCGGCTGGCAACAAAGCCCGTCATCAGCTTCACCCCATAAGCCTTGTCTGCTACCGGAATCGACTGTATATACGGTGCAAAACCATCCGCATCGACTCTCAGTTCATACGTCCCGGGGACAAGGTTCTCAAACGTCCCCTCTGCCTTTTCCGGCTGCTCCCCATTATCTTTGGACAGGGTCAGCGCCGGTTTCAGAGTTTGTTTTTCGTTGGTATTTTGGTTTGTCAAAGATACCTGAAAATCAACCTCCTTTTTCAATGTCAGCGCCGAAATAACCGACACATCCACCTGTCCCGCCGCAGCTACCCTGCCTGCCGCAGACTCCGCAGCGGCTGCCTGCTGGCATGGCAGCAACGCCAATAGGACCGCCAGCAGGTATGAAACGATCCGCTTCATATGCTCTTCTCCTTTCTGGATAAAACGGATACTGTTATGCCTCATCAGACCTTTTTTAGAAAAAAAACGGATACTGTAGCATCCGTCCGGGTTTTCTGATGACGCATGTGCAGTATCAACAATTAGTACAAGAGGATTATACCATAGATGTGTAAAGATGACAATTACAAATTGACATTGTGTTGCGTTTTTTAGTGGCTATGCGGACGCCGGATGAGGGGGA
>CANOET010000228.1 GCA_947564835.1 uncultured Eubacterium sp.
GAATAGGAGCCGGAAGCCAGGCCCTTTCCCCCTCATCCGGCGTCCGCATAGCCAGCAAAAGCATGCTACAACAACAATCCCGTTGGACAAAAATCAGAATTTTCCCATTTTGCGCAAAAAATCGTTCCTAAGTCCCTAAATCCTGTAATCAACACGCTGATACCAAAAATCCTCCTCCGTCCTGAAAATCCGCGCCCGTTCCAATGCATTTTTCTGTCTCAGCTCCTCCGCCTGCTCCATCCCGGTCTGCTCTCTCTCCGCTTCTGCCGCTTCTTCCACCGTCTCAGGCAAATCCGCCTCCTCCTGCACATCCTCCGCAGCACGTTCCGTCTGCAGCTCTTCCAGCTGCACATCCGCCTCTTCCCCGGCAATCCCGTCTTTTAATTCCTCTTCCAGCTCTTTTTCCAGCTCTTCCTGCAGTTCCCCAGCCATTTCGGAAACTTCGTCCAAGACTTCGGAAAGCATGCCTTTGTTCTCTTCTTCGCTGCCTGTCGCTTCCTCGATCCTGTCCTTTTCGCGTTCTTCCGGTGTCTTCGGCGCTGTCTTTTCCGCTTCTTCGGCTATCTTCTCGCCGATTTCCCTTGCTTCATCCAGCACATGCCCCATCTGGCTGTTGTTGAACTGCTTCTTGGCAGCCGCGATCTGGTCTTCGTAAGAATGAAACAGTTCCAGTTTTCTTGCAATCTCTTCCAGCGTGGTGCATTCCATATTTTTCAGATTTTGCTTCTGCTTTTCAAAGAAATCCACCTGGCTGGCGCATTTTTGCTGCCGTTCCTGTTTGTCCTGCACGCTTTTTAAGCCGCTGCCCATCCCGGCAAACCGGAAAGCGCTGAACGCTTGTATACTTACACTCATAAGTAAATCCTCCTTCCTTTGCAACGTTCCGTAAAACATGTTGAAAATTACTGACAACTCCTATACCAGATATTTCAGCAAAAATATCTGCAGCCGGTCGATCCAGCTGATCCGCCCCAGCAAAACAACGTCTGACGCATCGGCCACCTGCACGAGCGCTGCCTGCCCAAAGCCGCCGAACCCCGGTACCTTCATAATCGTATCATAGCCGACTACCACATAGTCCCCTTGTACCTGATGTTCCCTGGCAAACCGCTGCATTTCCTGCCTGCCCATATAGAACATCCCGTCTTCTGTCCTTGCGTCATACCCTTCCCGCCCCAGATCATAGGTCAGCGGATGCATATTTTTGTCAAATACCGAAATTTCTTTGATCTTCGTATACCGCGGCATAGAGGTCGCGGCGGTCAGAAGAATGCCTGCCAGAAGAACGGCTGCTGTACCGGCTGCCAGCATGTGCATTTTGTGTCTGTATTCCTGCCCTGTGCCGCCTTCGTATGCGAGCTTTTCCAGCCTTTGCAGCCGCCGTTTGAAGACTGTGAAGTGGCTGTCGAAAAAAGTAAGCAGGCCTTCCCGCACAGGGCAGGCCAGGCGTTTCATCTGCAAAACCTTCAACAAAACCGCTGCATAATCGCAGGCCGGTATTCCGCATACGGCTACGCTTCCTTCGTCGCTGCTGTATTCCATATTTTCCCGCAGCCTGCGGTCTGCCGCATATACAAGCGGGTGTATCCACCACAAGATCTTCAGCCAGGTAAAAAGATACAGCAGCGCCACATGCCCCTGCCGGATATGAAGCGCCTCATGGGTAAGCACTGCTGCCAGCTCGCCTCTTGTCAGCTCTGCTTTCAAATCCTTCGGAATGACAATATAGGGCCTTAAAATCCCTCCTGCAAACGGGCTGCAGCATTCGTCCGCCAGGTAAACACGTATGGAAATCCATCTGCCCATAAGCAGGCCCGCAAGGCTGCCGCCAGCTTCCCACTGCTGCATCGACCGCAGCTTCCGGCGCAGGCATCTTTGCCGGTATAAAAACCTGGCCGCCAGAATACCTGCCGCTCCAAAGTAACAAACAGCCAGCCCAGGCGTCGCTGTCTGGTAAACCCAGTTTGTAAGCAGAGACATCCTTCCGGTAAAAAAGATCCTGGAATATCCCGTCAGGCATGCCAGCGGCACGATGCTGAACGCAGCCAGGTTCAGCCGCCAATAGTTAGGCCCCGCGGCCTTGCAGACTGCCAGCGCTGCTGCAAGCAGGACGGTTGCCGCTGCCAGGATGCGCGCCATTTTCGTATAACTGTAAAGCAGCAGAAACAATCCAAATTTTATCATCCGCCCTGCCCTTTCCTGTCTTCTTTCATTTTTTCCACAAGCTGCTGCAGCTGCCGGAACTGTTCGTCGCTCATCTGGGATTTTTCGATAAAACTGGCTACTGCCAGCGTAGAATTTCCTCCAAAATAATTGCGTACAAACCGCGCCTGTTTTTCCGCCAGACATTCTTCTTTGGTTTTTACAACGTAATAATGATAGACACGGGAATCCTTCCGGTCTACTTCATGGCGGATCACCCCTTTGGCCAGCAGCCGGTTGAGCAGCACGCGGATCGTCCTGGCGCTGACATCCAGCTTGCCCTGGAGTGCGCGGATAATCTCTGCTGCTGTAATATCTCCGTCTGAATCCCAGATGACCTCCATAATCAGCCATTCTGTTTCGCTTGGTGTAGTCTCTCTTCCCATATACTCCTCCCTGATGCTTGGATCAAATGAAAAGGCTGCCTGTTTTTGTACAATTTTAGCTGCACCAATACATCGATTCTTTTTTTATATCGGTTTATGTACGTTAACATTTAACCCTTTTCTGTTTATTCTGAATGAACTATCTTCTTCGGAAGACCGCCCGGTAAATCCGGACACAAAACTCTGCCTCCTGCCTGCTGACTCCGTCCTCCCCGGCAAAAGCGGCTTTTCTTGCAATTTCCATATAACGTGTCCATTCTTCCCGCGTGACCTGCTGCCAGGCCAGTTTTAACGCATCCTCGTACTGCGCATCTGGTATTTCCTGCTTCGGGATTTTCCTGCGCATGCGCAGCCTGCGGTAAATCCTCCGGTTTACCCTTCTGACAGCAGCGCTGTATGCCCCGGCTCTGACTTCCCGCTCCACAACGGCATGCCAGGCATGCACTGCCAGCCAAAGCAGCCAGCAGCCAGCCAGCAGCGGCAGCACCACTACAAACAGCGTTGCGGCTGCTTTTTTCTGCCACGGAGCGCCGCTGTTACGGCCTGTAAAGGGAAGCAGCCCGGCCAGCGCATCCAGCCAGCCTGTTCCCGGGCTATCTGCCTGTTTTGTGTCTGTCTGCTTGTTTTTCTCTGAATCCTCTGCCTGTGTGCCGCCGGTATCTGTCTGCGTATCGTCGGTATCTGTCTGTGTATCGTCGGTATCCGTCTGCGTATCATCCGCATCTGTCCGGGTCTGCTCCATATCTTCCGCTTCCGTCTGGTTAACTGCCCCCGCCTGTGCCTGCTCATACGTTCCTGCATCCGGCGGCGTCACATCCACAGGCACCCATCCGATCTGGTCCAGATAGATTTCTGCCCATGCATGTGCGCTGCTGTCTTTTACAGATGCGACATAAACATCCCCCTGCCGCTTAAAATCCGACACCCGTGCAACATAACCCGACGCATATCTGGCAGGAACCCCCAGCTCCCGCAGCAGCAAAACAGCGGCGCTTGCAAAATGTACGCAGTAACCCTTTCTGCTTTCCATCAGAAAATACCAGACCGGATCCGCCCCTTCCGCAAGCGGGTCCAAATCCAGGCTGTATGCCTGGTAACGCTGCAGCGTCTCACTAAGCGCCTGCGCAAGCTTCATCCGGTTCTCATTGCGCTGTGCCGTATCCTCTGCATTCACATCCTGGCTTAAATAAAACAAGGTCAGCCAGTTGCGGATCTGCAGGCTTTGTTTTCTCGATGTCAAGATGCCTGCCGCCGCATCCAGCTGTTCCTGGTCCATAAAATATTCCTGCAAATATTCATCCAGCGTCGGAACCCGGTCGGAAGTTGCCAGATAAGCCGTTTGTACAAACCTGTCATACCACCGGAATACCCCCTTCCTTTCGTCTTCGGGTACCCGGGAAAGCGCCGCGCTGCCGCTAAAACGCCGCCACCCGTCATAGGTAAAAACGCTGCGCCCGCGCCTTTTCTGCACAGATGCATCACCCACATAGCTGCCGGCCGCTTCGTCCGCGCCGCTGACTGTATAGGGCACAAACGCATACTGGCTGCGGGCTCCGGTATGCGTTACCGTATACACTGTCTGCATATGCTCCCCGGAACCGATGCTGACAAAGCCCCCGCCAAACGTATGATACCACACAACCCGGTCCGCTCCATACGCATACAGGTCATATTTCGCCTCCAGCAGCTCTTTTGCAGCTTCCCTGCCATCGTAGCCAGCCTCCGCACAAGCATCCGCAAACGGCTGTGTCTCACACACCCAACCGCCTTCCTGATAATCCGTGCCGCAAAAGCCTTTGAGCAGCACATCCTCCGAAGGGCAATGAGAAGCTGTCACACGCAGCATCTCTTTCCGCGTATACTGCGGCTTTTTGTTGTCGACACCCTCCTTCTTCTGCAGGAACTGTCCGCGCCAGATTTCTTTCATATTTCTCTCTGCAGCCCGCTGAAACACCTGCACCTGTCCGGCCCGCTCCATCAGCCAGCCCTGCGTCGCATCGGTAAGAACGCCGCTGACAGACAGCAGCGCCACCGCCGCTGCTGACAAGCATCCCGCGGGTATCCCGTACACATACCACCGCCAGCCTCCGCGCCGGCGCTGACCGGCCCGCGGCGTAAGATCCGCCCGCCTTGCACCACCCCCGTCTGCCTGCACAAACAGCAGCGCCGCAAACAAGAGCGACATTCCTTTCCACTGCGGAATATACCCGATCAGCAATTCCAGCGCCAGCACCGTAACCGGAAACAGCAGCAGCAACACACGCCTGCGCAGCAGCAGCGCCGCAAACAGCACGCCCATAAAGCTTACAAGCGTCCAAAACGCCAGCGCCATTCCCATCCATTCCGTCTTTCCCTGCCAGATCTGAAAGGAAGTATGCAAATGCCTGTTAAACTTCTCCAAAAACTGAACCGCAGTCGCACAGGCCCCGTCCTCCAGATCCACCTGGCACGCCTTCGCAAAACGGTAACAAGACCATCCAAACACCGCCGGTACCCCCAGCCTGCACAGCTGCCCGGCCAGCCACAGCAGCGCCTCGCCCCTGCCCCTGCACAGATACCGGCTCCCCCGCAGCAGCAGCGGAATCCCCGCCTCATAAAACAAAATAAAAAAAACAGCCAATGTATGCATCCACACCAGCCCCTTTTGCGGAACAACCCATGCCGGAAATATATCCTGCGCCATGATCAGCGCACCATGCAGACTAAGCAGCGCAACAATACAAGTAAAAACAGCTCTTACCACTGCATCCGCCCATGAATCCGCACTTCTCCCGCCCGGCAAATTCGCATTCCTCCTGCCCGGCAAATTCGCATTCCTCCTGCCCGGCAGATCTGCTTTTTTCCTGTCCGGCGGATTTCCTCCTGTCCAGCTTCCCTTTGCCCTCTGTATCATGCCCCGCTCCTTCGATTCTCCATCGCTCCGTCCTGTACGGCAATTTCTATATACACTGTCATACAATTCTCATTCCAGCCTTCCATTCCTCTACAAAACAATCTCCATCCCTTGAAGCTGCTCTTCCCATCCTTCCAATGCAAATGCAGCGATCTGCTGCTGATTTTTTGACAATCTTAATTTTTCATCCAGATGCAGCAGGCACAGATACGGCTCTCCCCTGTACTTTTCCCGGTAAGCCTCCTCTGGATCTTTTTGCTGCTCCGGAAACGTCTCTTCCAGATAACAGCTTAAAAACACATACAAGCTTTCTTCATCATCCACGCGCACCCGCATAATATCCCCGCTCCCAGTGCTGTACCATGCCGCATAATGCGGACATCCGGCATCCATCAAAGAAAAAGCAATACTGGACATAATCACCAGATACGCGTTCACCCGCTCTGTCTCTCGCTGCTTTCCGCTGCAATAATCCAGCAAAAACACGACCGGACACGCCTTCGGACGGCTGTCTTCTTTTACCAGCAGGTCCTGCGACTTCACACTCAGCTTCCAATGAATGCTCTGGATCTTATCTCCTTTGCTAAACGGACGCACCTGGAACAGCTCGCTATGATCATCTCCCGGCCGAAAATCATCATACACATCCGCATCGCCGCAAAAATTCCGCACCGCCTCAGACAGATGCACCCCGATTTCCCGCATTTGCGGCAGCACCTGCACACATCCGCCGCTGTCAACCTTTTTCTCAAAATAGAACAGCCCCGTCAAATCATAGACACGCACCTTACGGAGGCGCACGTCATAGCTCCCGTAATCCTTAGCCACAAACAGGTAATCATAACTGTTATCCCCATAAGCCGCAAACGATCCCTGCAGCCATTTTTTCTTTTTCCGATGCAAAAAGTGATTCTGCTGTTCCATCTGGCACTGAAAACGCAGACATGGCAGTATGCTCCGGTTTTGTAAAAAAATACGTACGGTCAGCGGTTTTCCGCACTCAGCGATCGCAATCGGAAATGCCACGCGGCACTGAACTGTCCGCATGCGCCAGATTAAGAACAGGCACGATGATAGCAGCCATACTGCAGCAGCGTATGATAAAACTATCATTGAAGTGCTTTTATATAAAACGGAAACATAAAATAATGTTCCTGTCAAAATAATTCCAAACAAAATGCGATACATGTTTATTCTCTTTCCGTATACCAGATTCGGGTAGCTGGTATACTGCTTATGGGATGTTGCCATTTTTAGTTTTTTTTAATTGTTTGGCTGCCCGGACGCCGGAGGAGGGGGCGGGGGCCTGGATTTCGGCTCCTATTCCAGAATGT
>CANOET010000229.1 GCA_947564835.1 uncultured Eubacterium sp.
TCACCTCCGCTAAAAGCGCCCCTCAAACGTCCTTCCAAGGTGTACCTCCCGGCGCATCCCCTGCCCGCATCCCGCAGAGTCGTCCGGCTAGCCACATCCTGCCGCATCCGCAGAGTCGTCCGGCTGCTACCCCCCCAGGCTAACAAAAACCTTTCAGGCAGCCCCAAAACGCATCACAATGCCAAAAGTGTTTCCTTAAAAATCAACCTCTGTATCATAATAACAGCACTTCAGCAGCTTCTCCATCTCCTCCTGGCTCGGCTGGCGCGGGTTGGATCCGGTGCATGCATCCAGAATCGCATTGGCAGCGATCTCCGGCAGCCTTTCCAAAAAGACATCTTCCGGAACAAATCCCTGCTCTGCCGGATAACTGTCCGGACCATAATTCTTAATACAATGCGGAATATTCAAATCATCGTTCATTTTCCTTAAGTAACCAATCAGCAGTTCTACCTTTTCATCCAGCGTGGAACCGCCCAGTCCCATAAAGTCCGCAATATCCCCGTAACGTTTCTTCGCTGCCTCATCCTTTGCATTAAAAGCGATAACCTTCGGCAGATACATTGCATTTGCCGCGCCGTGGATAATATGTGCGCCGTGGTCTGCAAATGCAGCCCCGGTCTTATGTGCCATAGAATGTACGATACCTAACAATGCATTGGAAAACGCCATACCGGCCAGGCACTGTGCATTATGCATGGAAGCTCTCTTTTCCATATCTCCGTTATAAGACCCGACCAGGTCGCGCTGGATCATTTGAATGGAATGCAGCGCCAGCGGATCTGTGTAGTCGCAGTGGGCGGTGGATACATATGCTTCCACAGAATGTGTCATTGCATCCATACCCGTATGTGCGACCAGCTTCTGCGGCATTGTTTCTGCAAGGTCCGGATCTACAATCGCAACATCCGGTGTAATTTCAAAGTCAGCGATCGGATATTTAATCCCCTTTTGGTAATCCGTAATAATCGAAAAAGCGGTCACTTCAGTAGCAGTGCCGGAGGTGGAAGAAATCGCGCAGAAATGCGCTTTTTTGCGCAGGCTCGGAATGCCGAATACTTTGCACATATCTTCAAACGTGATATCCGGGTATTCGTACTTGATCCACATAGCCTTTGCGGCATCGATCGGAGATCCGCCGCCCATGGCGATGATCCAGTCCGGTTCGAACTTCGCCATTGCTTCGGCGCCTTTCATAACAGTTTCTACGGATGGGTCCGGTTCAATGCCTTCAAACAGCTCGACTTCCATGCCGGCTTCTTTTAAGTACTGCTGTGCGCGGTCTAAAAATCCGAAACGCTTCATAGATCCGCCGCCTACGCAGATCATGGCTTTTTTGCCCTGAAAGGACTTTAACGCTTCGAGGGCGCCTTTGCCGTGGTACAGGTCTCTTGGGAGTGTAAATCTTGCCATTGTAAAAATCCTCCTGATTTGTGAAAATTATTTTGATCCGTTATTTAATATAACATATTTCGTGGGAAAAGTAACTGCTTTTTGAGGAAAATTGTGCCGGGCATGCCAAAAATCCCCTCCGCTGCAATTCCCGATGGTAAATTCTCCCATACTATGTTAAAATAGTCCTAACCAAAGCTGTCTGTCTCTCCATTGGACAGTTCATTGCTTTGGACGAACGAATTATGGAAGGGACAGGAAAGATGAAAAAAGAAGATTGGAAGAAAATATTTTATCAGTCACTGACAGGGTTCGTCTCGCTTGCGTTAGCGATCCTGCTGTTTTTTGCGATCAGAGAATTTGGACAGATCCGCGATTCCTTTCAATGGCTGCTGGGCGTTTTAAAGCCGGTCATTTACGGAGGGGTGATGGCGTATCTGTTAAAAACGCCATGTAATTTTCTTGAAAAGCATATCCGCCGCATCCTGCCGGAAAAGCATAAGAAACGTGCAAACGGCCTTACGGTGCTGCTGGTGCTGATTCTTACTTTTTTTGTGATTTATCTGCTGCTTAGCATGGTGATTCCGGAGATGGTAAGCAGTACGATGATTCTTATCAACGCAGTGCCGCAGAAAATGGATGAGTTTGCAAAATGGCTGACGGGCATGCTGGATGGAAATGAGGTGCTCCAGACGTATGCAAGTACGGCGATCACCAGCATGGAACAAAATCTGCAGGATTGGGCAAAGTCAGATCTGCTGCCGACGATGCAGGGCATGATGGGCGGTTTTGCGGATACGGTTGGCTCGGTAGTCGGTATTTTGTACAATCTGCTGATCGGGGTTATTATCTGTATTTATCTGCTGCTTGGGCGCAAGACGTTTGCTAGGCAGGGAAAAGCGGTGCTGTATGCGGCGCTGAAGAGTGAACATGCGGATGCGGTTATGAAGGAGCTGCGGTTTGTTGATAAGACATTTGTAGGATTTTTTGGCGGAAAAATACTGGACAGTGCGATTGTCGGGCTGATTTGTTATGTATTCTGTATGATTATGACGTTTACCATGGGATTTCCGAATGCGGTGCTGATCAGCGTGATTGTCGGGGTGACGAATGTGATTCCGTATTTCGGCCCTTATATCGGGGCGGTGCCGTCGGCGCTGCTGGTGCTGATCTCAGGCCCTTTGAATTGTGTGATTTTTGTTGTATTTATCATTATTCTGCAGCAGTTTGACGGAAATATCCTGGGGCCGGCCCTGCTTGCGGACAGTGTTGGGCTGACGGGGTTTTGGGTATTGTTCTCCATTACACTGTTTCAGGGGTTTTTCGGATTCACGGGTATTCTGGTGGGCGTTCCGGTGTTCGCGGTCATCTATGACATGATCCGGCGGCTGGTGGCCAGGGGGCTGCAAAAGCATGGAAAAATGGAGCTGCTGCTGGAAGAGGGAGCCCGGGATGCGGCGGGGCTGACGCCGGAAGAAGGAACCAGGGGTGCAGGGGAATGTTCTAATAAAAAGTGAAAAATCAGCGGAACGTTTTAAAAAAGTGAAAAACCGGTGAAATTTTGTCGTTTTCCCTTGTTTTTAGCAGGTTACACACGCATTTAATAATAGGAAGGTAGCCAAAAGGCTGATATTCTGTTAAAATAAAAAAATAATGCGGGTATCCGGTTTTCTGCGCTGCGGCCGCCGGGCAGTTTTTGCCGGTGTGCGGCGGCCGGCAGTGCAGGCGGCAGGGGTTCCCGGGAAGGAAGGTAAGGAAACATGAGAAAACAGAAGTCGGCAGCAAAGTCTGCACTGATTATTATGGGCATCCTGACATGTTTTTTGCTGATCGCACTCCTGGTCTGTTATTTGAGTACGGCATCTTTTTATGCGGAGCATTTTTTTCCGGGAACGGTCTTAAACGGCGTTCCGGTTGACAAAATGACCGTAGAGGAAGCAGAGGATAAGGTCGCACAGGAAGTTGCAGATTACATTTTCAGCATTGAGACCCGCGACGGGGAAAAGTATCAGATTATCGGGCCGGATATTGATTATACGTATGTGCCGGGGACGGAAATCCAGGATATTTTGGATTTACAGGACGAATATCAGTGGATATCCGAAAGGGACGGCAAAAAAGAGATCGATCTGGAAGTATCCGCGTCTTATAATGCGCAGAAGCTGGACAAGCAGGTCGCGCAGCTGCCATGTTTCCAGAAGGATTATATTCAAAAGCCAAAGGATGCGTATCTGCGGGAAACGGATCAAGGCTATGAGCTGGTCAAGGCCGAAGCAGGCAACCAGATCCGCCTGGCGGACGTCCAGATGCTGGCGCGTGAAGCGGTAGATATGGGCAGGGAAAAACTGGAGCTGACCGATGAGGTCTACGAAGAGCCAAAAGTAAAGTCCAACAATAAAAAGCTGAAAAAAGCGCTGAAAAACATCAATTCTTATCTGCATACCACCATCAAATACGATGTAGGTGAAAAAGGGGAAACGCTGGATTCCGCAAAGATCAAGGAGTGGCTGACAATCGGGGCAGATTATTCCGTAACACTGGATGAATCCAAGGTTACCGCTTATGTGCAGTATCTGGCCAGCAAATATAATACTTACGGGGACGTGCGTGTATTTAAGACCTCTCTGGGCGATAAGGTAAAGATCGGCGGCGGCGATTACGGATGGGTCATCGACAAAGAAAAGGAAAAGGCACAATTGCTGTCCGAAATCAGCTCTGGCAAGACGATTGAGCGTGAACCGGTATTTAATCAGACGGCGGAGGTCAAAAGCGAGACATATGATATCGGGAATACTTATGTAGAAGTCGATTATACGAACCAGCATATGTATTACTATGAAAAAGGGAAACTGAAGCTGGAATCGGATGTGGTAACCGGAAACGTAAGCCGCAATAATGGTTCGCCGGACGGTATCTACAAGATTGTGTACAAAGAACGGGACGCAACGCTGGTCGGGGAAAATTACGCATCTGATGTAGAGTATTTTATGGTATTTGCTTATAATGTAGGATTTCATGATGCAAGCTGGAGGTCGGATTTTGGAAGGGATATCTATAAAGCGTCCGGTTCGCACGGCTGTATCAATATGCCAAGGAATAAGGCGGAAAAGCTGTACCAGATTCTGCCGACCGGAACTCCGGTCATTGCTTATTACCGGGAACCGGTTGAACTGACGGCGGAAAATGCGAGGATCTCCAATGCGTATTCTTATGTAAGAAAAGACGAACCATAACAGACAGCTGTTCAAAGCTTCTCAATTTAAAAGAGTCCTGTTTTACTGTGCCAACAGTAAAACAGGACTCTTTTGCGGGCAGTTCACAAAACATTAAAACAATCCGGTGATGCGGCCGCTTTCATCCACATCGATGCCGTACGCAGCAGGCGTTTTGGAAAGCCCCGGCATAGTCATGATCGCGCCGGTCAGCACAACGACAAAACCAGCCCCGGCGCTTACATAGACATCCCTGACCGTCACGGTAAATCCGGTTGGCCGGCCAAGCTTATACTGGTCGTCAGACAGGGAATACTGTGTTTTCGCAATGCAGACCGGAAGATTGCCGAATCCAAGCGCAGTCAGCCTGGCCAGTGTCTTTTCCGCAGCAGGCGTATAGCTGACATCGGCAGCGCCGTAGATCTCCGTAGCGACCGTACGGATTTTATCTTTTAACGGCAGGTCGTCCGGGTAGAGCGGCCGGAACGCGGACGGCTTTTCTTCCAGCGTCTGCAGCACCTTTTCCGCAAGCGCGATACCGCCCTCGCCGCCTTTTTCCCATACCTGCGACAGGGCGAAGGAACAGCCTTTCTCTTCACAGAAGCTGCGGATCAATTCATATTCCGCCGGGGTATCCGTCAGAAAAGCATTTAAGGTAACGACAATCGGCACCTGGTATTTCTGCAGGTTTTCAATATGCTTTTCCAGGTTGCAGATGCCTTTTTTCAAAGCGTCCAGGTTTTCGGATGCAAGCTCGTTTTTCGCAGCGCCGCCGTTGTATTTTAAGGCGCGCACCGTAGCGACCAGTACGGCAGCATCCGGTTTCAGCCCGGCTTTGCGGCATTTGATATCAAAAAATTTTTCCGCGCCAAGGTCCGCGCCGAATCCGGCCTCGGTAATGACATAATCCGCGATCTTTAACGCAGTCTTAGTCGCGCGGACCGAATTGCAGCCGTGGGCAATATTTGCAAACGGCCCGCCGTGAACAATCGCACCGGTATGCTCCAGCGTCTGGATCAGGTTTGGCTTCAAGGCGTCTTTTAACAGCGCAGCCATAGCGCCGACGGCCTGCAGCTGCCCGGCAGTCACCGGTTCCCCTTCATAATTATAGGCAACAATCATATTGCCCAGCCGCTTCTTTAAATCCGCCATATCCGAAGACAGGCACAGAATCGCCATAATCTCGGTTGCTACCGTAATTACAAAATGGTCTTCCCGCACAAAGCCGTCCGATTTTGCGCCAAGTCCGACTACGATATTGCGCAATGCGCGGTCATTCATATCCATACAGCGCTTCCAAACAATCTGGCGCGTATCAATCTGCAGTGCATTTCCCTGCTGGATATGGTTATCTAACAGCGCAGCCAGCAGATTATTCGCCGCCGTGATGGCATGGAAATCTCCGGTAAAATGCAGGTTCAAATCCTCCATCGGTACTACCTGCGCATAACCGCCCCCGGCAGCGCCGCCTTTTATGCCAAAGCAAGGCCCGAGCGACGGCTCCCGCAATGCCAGCAGGCAGTTCTTGCCAAGCCTGCCGAACGCCTGCGCCAGTCCGATACTGGTAGTCGTCTTGCCTTCCCCGGCCGGGGTCGGGTTGATTGCAGTAACGAGGATCAGCTTACCGTCTGGATTTGATTTGGTCTTTTCGATCAGTTCATCTGAGAGTTTTGCTTTGTATTTGCCATAGAGCTCCAGGTCGTCTTCTGCGATGCCGTACGATGCAGCGACTTCTTTGATGTGGAACATTTCTGCGTCCTGTGCGATCTGAATGTCTGTTTTCATAAGTTAGCTCCTCCTTCGCTTGCTGGCGGGACACACCAGTAAGCATTGATCAGAAATTGTGATAGTTTGTTTGGGGTTTATGGTTATTGCTATATTTATAACATATATAATAGAAAAAGTGTATCTTTTTTCATGATTTCTGGGGGATTTTTATATTTGCTATAAAAAGTTGCGGCGGTGGGGAGGGGTTTTGGGTAAAATTGCTTTGGGAGGCTTGGGTGGGGAGGATATGCGGACGGATATGTGGATGGCTGTGCGGATGGATATGTGGATGGCTGTGCGGACGGATATGTGGATGGCTGTGCGGACGGCTCTGCGGGCGGTGGGCTGGGGCTGCGCCGGGAGACACACCTTGGGCGGACTGGGGCAACGCTGCGGTGAACTAATCG
>CANOET010000230.1 GCA_947564835.1 uncultured Eubacterium sp.
AGTTAGCGATTAGTTCACCGCAGCGTTGCCCCAGTCCGCCCAAGGTGTGTCTCCCGGCGCATCCCCTGGCCGCAGCCCGCAGAGGCGTCCGGTTAGCCACATCCACTGGCTAACCAGAATCTTTCAGGAACCCCAAAAACGCAACACAATGTCAATTTTGTTGCTGCAATCAAATTTTGCCATTTTGCACAAAAAATCATTTCTAAGTGCCTAATATCTCTTAATTTTTTTCGAAGGCGTCTTTTCAAATTCCGTCTCCCGCACTTTCAGGCTATACACCTTCTTATGCGCAGGCGCTTCTTCATTATAAGCATCGATCAACTTCTGCAGTTCTCCCTGCACATCCGTAATCCCCTGCTTCTGCACATATTCCGGATCCGGATAAATCTCCGCTTCAATGACCCCTTGCGCATCACGTACCAGGATCTCCTGCACCAGACGGTTAGAGCCGATTTTGTTTTCCAGCTCTTCCGGCGATACATTTTCCCCGTTTTTCGTAATAATCAGGTTCTTAAGGCGCCCGGTCAGATGAATGTAATTGTCTTCGTCCGCATACCCAAGATCACCCGTGCGCAGCCATCCGTCCACAAGCGTTTCTTCCGTCTCCTTCGGCATCTTATAATACCCCTGCATCACGCTGCTGCCGCGTACCCACAGTTCTTTGTCGACCGTCTTTGCCTCACAGTTCGGCATCAGCTTTCCGACGGTATCCTTGCGCAGGTCCCAGCTTAGATTGGTACTGATGACCGGTGCGCATTCCGTCATGCCGTAGCCCTGCAGAATGGTAATGCCGTAACTTTCAAACAAGTCGATCAGTTCCGGATTCAGGTAAGCGCCGCCGCTGCAGATCGTATGCAGCTGTTCGCCGAACACTTCTTTTTTCACAACCGCAGGCGGAAGCCCTGCCGCTTCTTCCAGCTTCTTTGCCAGCGTCTCGATCATCAGCGGAACCATCAAGATCATATTCGGCTCAAACAGCTTGATATTTTTGGCAACGCGGATTAAGGAATCATTGATGCATAAAATACTGCCGAGGGAGATGCCTTTTAAAACGTCCATACTCAGGCAATAGGCATGATGAATCGGAAGTACGGACAGCACGACGGTCCGCGGCGGGATCTTCATATCCAGGCAGGTTGCGTTTTCTGCCATATTCCGCTGGGTCAGCATGACGCCTTTGCTCTTTCCGGTCGTACCGGATGTAAACATAATCGTACAGAGCGCTTCCGGATTTGCCCAGTGGTCAAAGCTGCCAGCGTGTTCTTTTAACAGCTGGGAAAAAGACAGTATCTCGTCCGTACTTGCTTCCTGCTGCATGGAAATGACATATTTTAATTTTGGGCAGCGTTCTTTTACGATTGCCAGTACATCCTTGCGCACTTCGTCAGCTACAAATACGGTTACGTCGGCACGGTCGATCAGCTCGCACATTTCATCTGCCGGAAGCGATACATCTAACGGCACCGCCACGCTGCCGGAATTTACCGTACCAAAATAAGCAACGATCCATGGATAGGACGTCATACCTGTCATTGCAATGTGGCTGCCCTGTTCCCCGAGCGCTTTCAGTACACAGGAAAAGCTTTCACTGTCCTGTTTTAACTGTATGAAAGATTTTGCTTCCACAATGTCTTTTTTCACTTTGTACCGGATCGCGTCATGTGTGCCAAATTCCTGCGCTGCATGTACGATGATTTCACGGATTGTATTGCATACCATACTTTTATTCCTCCTCTTATCCCGTTTTCTACGGAACTGCCAGTAAATGATTTTTCAGGGCTAGGACAATTTTTCCAGATAATCCACGGCCTCCTGCACGGTACGGATTTTTGCCGCTTCCTGCTGGTCGATCTCGATATCGAACTCGTCTTCCAGCTCTCCGAGCATGCTCATAAAATCAAACGACGTAAAACGCAGGTCTTCCATAAAACGGGATTCCGGCTTTACATCCGAAGGGTTTACTTCTACATAATTACTGATGATCTGTGCTAATTTTTCAAACATACCTGTTTCCTCTTTTCTTATTTTTCCTGTCCGGCACTACACTAATTTGATGATCTCCCCAACGGACAGATTCGGATTCTCCGTCCCCTTGAACATGATCTTGCAAAGGTAATAATACAGATATTCCAGCTGTTTTCTGCTGACTGCGCGGACCTGATGTTCAAAGTTAAAATCCAGTCCGTTGTCTTCCGGACGGTGCATAACGGTCAGATACATGCCCTGTGTCGTTGCGCCGTTGGAATACCATTTGGTCTTATATTTGATGCCGCCCAGCTTGTCCAGCCCTTCATCCTGCAGCGTCATCGGCTGGTACGTCAGCGCCATTGGCTCATACGTCTGCCCCGGCGCAGTCGGATACACCTGGCTGCGGTATGCAAAGTAAGAAACCGGGTTATAATTCGCATGCCGGAACATCTCATTCTGGCGGTCACGGATTTCATAGATGGCATCGATAAAGGTACGGCCCTCGGAAATAATCGTACGGAATGGGAACGAATGGATCCTTGTGCCGCCGGATTTTTTTTCTTTTAACGTCGCGCGTCTTGCGATTGCCGTGTTGATCGATACGTCATCGTTTCCGTTCATTTTCTGGAAATACGTACGCAGCCCCATTAACAGCAGGCAGGTCAGAGAAACATGGTATTTTTCACAAAAATCCATCAGCCGTTTCGTCGGCTCTTCTTCCAGATGGAAGGTATCGATCGCTGCGTCTACCGAATCAGAGACGTTGACCGCTGCGCGCAGGTTCGGATTGCCTGATTTTTCACGTTCCATCTGCAGTACTCCGCTGCCGTCAATCCCGTTATAAATCGGCTCGGATTCTTCGATCAGCTTGTGGAAAAACGCTTCGTCGCGTGCCTGTGCCTTGCTGCCTGCTTCATAGGCCAGGTCTTTTTCAATCTGCTCGATATAGGAAGACATATCTTTCGGATACGCCACATCATCATACATCCGGTAACAGTATAATTCGATCACATCCCGCAGAAAACAGATCAATGACTGTGCATCCATCATCCGGTGGTCCGCCAGCAGATAAACGCCGTTAAATCCATCCGGTGTTTTGATCATGACCACTTTATTCATCGGGATATCTTCTTCGGTAAAAGGCACCCTTGTCCATGCACGCATCGTATCTTCCGCTTCTTCCATCGTCTTTCCGGTAAAATCCACAAATTCAATTTCCCGGTCTTCTTTATCAACGATATACTGGTACCAGGTTCCGTCCTTATCCGAAGCAAAGCGCACACGCATACATTCATTGCGCTCATAAGCCTCATAGATGCTTTCTTTTAACACTTTCCAGTCCAGATCCACCTCTATCGTCAGGCTGGTCCCAATATTCAGCACTTCTTTTTTCGGAGAAAAATTCAGATAATAAAAATGGAACTTCTGGGCATTCGTCAGCGGATATACTTTATAACCTTTTCTTGTTTTCATATTTTCATAACCCCTTTTAAAAACTCCGTCATCGCATGTTCATACGCTTCCATATCTTTATAATAGCTTTCTGCATGGGCAGCCCCATGGATGATCAGCTTCGTTGTCTCACAGGCACAGTTTTCCTCGATTTCATCACACATGCTGCATGGAACAAAGGTATCTGCATCTCCATGGATCAGAAGGATTGGAACCTTTGCCTTTCTTACTTCCCTTGCCGCATTGCATTCATCCAGGCCGTACCCGGCTTTTTTACGGTTCAGCGAATCGGTGATCTGCATAATCGGAAATGCCGGCATATGGTACATAGAATGAAGTACATGCGTAAACACCTTTTTCGGGGAAGTAAACGCACAGTCTGAGATGATGCCTTTGACCTGCCCTGGCAGCTGCAGGCCGCTGGTCATCAGTACCGTAGATGCGCCCATCGAAATACCGTGCAGCACAATCTTCACATTTTCGCCGTTTCGACGGATCACCCAGTCGATCCAGGCACAGGCATCAATCCGGTCCAGGCAGCCAAAGCCGATATACTCCCCTTCACTTTCCCCATGCGCACGCTGGTCTACCTGAAGCATACTGTACCCGCGTGTTAAATAATAGTCCGACAGCCCGCAGAAATCACTCATGGCCTGTCCGGTATATCCGTGAAAACAGATCACGACCTTGCGCTCATCCTGCGGAAAATAAACAGCATGCAGCCGCAGCCCATCCCCGGATTTCTGATATACATCTTCATGCTGATAAGAAAGCATGCGTTCTTTTCGTTCCTGGATCAGAGGCATATGCTGGTTCCAGTCCGTTCCAGACATTTTTATCGTACGCCCTACATCCGCCTTGCTCCGTTTCATCGTCCTGCGGTATAAATAAGCCGAAGCGCCCGCTTCCACTGCCGCCAGTGTGCCAGCCGCAACCGCTGCCGCCTTTACAAATTTTTTCATAGCCTAGTGTTTATTTCCCCTTTTTTTCGATAAATTCTTTTAAGCGCAGCGCCTTGCCGATATCCCCTTCTACTTTCAGCTTCTGCAGCGTTACGGCAACTACCGGGTCCAGCTTGCCGGAGGCGATCTTCATAAATGTTTCTGCCTTGCCGGTAAACATCACATCCCGGTCAAAATATTCATACGGTTCTACAAAGATCGCACCATCCTTGACTTCCACATAAAAGATGCCTTCAGCGTCTCCCACAATGTTAAACTGGTAAGCCACATGTTCTGTGATATCACTTACATCTGCCTCCAAAAACTTGCCCTTGATCTCAGAAAAAAAATCTGCGTATGTCATAATAACTCCTCCATTTGTCTTTGCTGTTTTTAGTTCGACCATTGGTCGGTTTATCTTTAAGATAACAATAACACTTTTTCGACCGTTGGTCAACCATGAATTTTAGGTAAAAACGACAAAAAATATTTTATTTTCTGTACACTTTTTTGTGACAGGCTGTGTTATAATAAAAAGAATTTATCAGCAAACCAACATCTACAGGAAGGCGGAAAACTATGCCAGATACTTCAAAATATGACCAGATCCTGGATGCGCTCCAGACGCTGATGGTCAGCAAGAACATGCAGACGATCACTGTCAGCGAGATTGCCCAAATGGCCGGAATCGGCAAAGGGAGCATTTACTATTATTTCTCTTCCAAAGAAGCAATCCTGGAAGCATTGATCGAACGCAATTACAAAAAACCTCTGAAAACAGCCAAGGACCTTGCCAAACGCACAGATATCCCGCCGTTTACACGTATGGCAATGATCCTGCAGGCATGCCGCAATTCTTCCATTGAATATCAGAGGCAGGATGCAGAACCGGCCTCCATCAGTGCGAAGGAGCAGGCATATCTGCACCACAAATATCTGAATTATCTGATCTGTGAACTAAAGCCGGAGCTGGCCGCGATTATCGAACAAGGAATTTCGTCCGGGGAGATCCATTTTGAATATCCGGCGGCGCTGGCGGAAATTGTGCTGATTGTACTGACTGTAAAGATGGGAAATTCGCTGCTGCCTTCTTCGCAGGAAAATATTGAAGAAACGATGCGGGCGCTGATTTCTTTGCTGGAGAAAGGGACGGAGAATCCGCAGGGATCGCTGAATTTTCTATTGGCGCTGTAGCGCTGTTATTGCGCTGCACAGCGCAGTGCCAGCGCCGGGCTCTGCAGACAGCAGTCCGGCAGAGCCGCAGACACATGCTTTTTTACTGAAAAAGAGGGGTAGAAAAATACCGTTCGGCTGTATCCGGCAGGATGGTAACTACCGTCTTGCCTTTTCCCAGTTTTTTTGCCAGCTGAATCGCAGCCGCAACATTTGTACCGCTGGAAATACCGCACAGGATACCTTCTTTGCTGGCAAGGTCTTTCGAGGTCTGGATCGCTTCTTCATCCGTAACGATATAGATGTCCTCATAGATATGCTGGTTCAGGATTGCCGGAATAATACCGTCGCCGATACCCATCTGCAGATGGGTACCAATCGAACCGCCGGACAGGATCGCCGCATCCTGCGGCTCAACTGCCCAGATTGTAATATCCGGGTATTGCGCCTTTAGCACTTCCCCGATTCCCGTGATCGTACCGCCCGTGCCGATGCCGGAGCAAAACCCGTCGATCTGGCCTTCGACCTGCTCTAAAATCTCTACACCGGTATGGTATTTATGCGCAATCGGATTCGCGGGGTTTTCAAACTGCTGGGGAACAAAGACATTCGGATCTTCTTTTGCCATACGAAGCGCTGTCTTCATACATTCTTCGATACAGGCGCCGATATTGCCCGCGTCATGGATCAGTACAAGCTCTGCCCCATAGTGCCGCACAAGCTTACGCCGTTCTTCGCTGACCGAATCCGGCATAATAATTCTTGTACGGTATCCTCTGACCGCGCCGATCAGTGCAAGGCCGATGCCCTGGTTGCCGCTGGTCGGTTCTACAATGATGGTATCTTTATGTATCCTGCCTTCTTTTTCTGCGCGGGCAATCATCTGGTATGCTGTCCGGGTCTTAATCGAGCCGCCGACGTTCAGGCCCTCAAATTTTACGAGCACCTGCGCGCAGTCTTCTGGTACGATCCGGTTCAGGCGGATCATCGGGGTGTGCCCCATTGCGTCTAATATATTTTCGTAGATCATGGTTATCCTCTTTCTGGTTGCATTTTTTCATCGTTATTAACTATAACACAATTGGGGCGCTTCGTAAATAACAAGTTTGCTGGGGGGATGTGGATAGCCGGACGACTCTGCGGGCCGGGGATGTGGTTAGCCGGACGACTCTGCGGGCTGCGGGCCGGGGACGCGCCGGGAGACACACCTTG
>CANOET010000231.1 GCA_947564835.1 uncultured Eubacterium sp.
CATTCCGGAATAGGAGCAGGAAGCCAGGCCATTTCCCCCTCACCCGGCGTCCGCATAGCCAATCCCCTCCGCCACACAATTTCATTTCATTTACCCAGAATCAATACCCAGAAAAACAAATGCCCATATAATCTGACCGCCCTTATACATACCCCATCAGGCTCGGCAGCCACAATGAAATCTGCGGAATATAGGTCACCATCAGCAGCACCACAAAGATCGCCGCAAAATAAATCAACAGCTGGCGGATTACCGTCTCGATCTTCACCCCGCCGACTTTTACGCCTACAAACAGCGTCGTTCCAACCGGAGGCGTAATTGTCCCGATACAAAGGTTAAAGATCATCATAATTCCAAAATGTACAGTGTTCATACCAAGCTCCTGGCATACCGGCAGGAAGATCGGTGTGAAGATCAGGCAGGCCGGGGTCATATCCATAAAGGTCCCTACGACAAGCAGGATAATGTTGATCATTAACAGGATCACATAGCGGTTATTGCTGATCGATAACAGCCCGCTGGATACCAGCGCCGGGATGTTTGTAAATGCCATTACCCAGGACATAATCGAAGATACGCCGATCAGGAAGATAATGATGCCTGTCATCTCCGCGCTGTCTTTTAAAATCTGCGGCAGGTCTTTTACTTTGATAGACTTGTAGCCGAACAGTGACAGCAGCAGGCTGTATACGACTGCTACGACTGATCCTTCTGTAGCTGTAAAGATTCCGCCGATGATACCGCCGATGACAATGATAATCAGCAGCAGGCAAGGCAGCGCCTGCAGGAAAATGTTCCATTTTTCTTTTGCCGTAAATTTGGTAGAGCTGCGGTAGCCTCTTTTTTTGGCAATGCAAAAGATGACGATCATGCAGGCAAGCCCCCATAAGATGCCTGGGATATATCCTGCCATAAACAGCGCTGCTACCGAGGTGCCGCCGCTGACGAGTGAAAATGTAATCATGACGTTGCTTGGCGGGATTAACAGCCCGGTCGGGGCGGTTGCGACATTGGCTGCCGCGGAAAAATTCGGGTCATAGCCTTCTTCTTTTTCAATCGGCCCGATGATCGAGCCCATCGCGGAGGCTGCCGCTGTACCGGAACCGGATATGGCGCCGAACAGCATATTTGCCAGTACGTTTGTCTGTGCCAGGGCGCCTGGCGTGCGTCCGGTTACGACTTTTGCAAGGTTGATCAGGCGGACTGCAATGCCGCCTTTGTTCATCAGGTTGCCGGCCAGGATAAAGAATGGGATCGCCAGCAGGCTGAATACGGAAATGCCGGAAAATATTCTTTGTGCGCCGGTCAGTACGGCTACGCCCGTGTCCATGACCGGAAGGATGGCACATACCGAAGAGATGCCGAGCGCCACAGCGATCGGGACTCCTGCTAACAGAAGGACTGCCAGCACGACCAGTATGATCAGTCCACAAACAAGTGCAGTATTCATAGGTTTCTCCTTTCAAAAATAGTGGTCACATCAGTTTTCTTCTTTTGCACCGCGCTCTACGCCGCTTATTAAGTCCACAATATTAAGTACCGCATAAAATACGATCAAAAGCCCGGAGATCGGAATAATCGTATAGACAACGCCCATCGGGATGCCCAGGGAAGCTGTGGACTGTGTCATCGTAAGCTTTGTAATCGTCACGCCGCCGTAGACCATGACACTGGATGCAAGCAGCAGGATCAGGACTTCGCCCAGGATACTGAGCGCTTTTTGCCCGCCCGGGCCTGCTTTGTCCGCCATAAAGCCCATGCGCATGTGATCGCGTTTGCCAAATACGTAGGCGCTGGAAAGCAGCGCCATCCAGGTAAAGCTGTAAGTAAGGAGTTCTTCTGATACCGTACTCGGGCTTTTGAAAATAAACCGTGTTACGATCTGATATGTCCCGATGACTACCATTGCCGCAAATATCACCGCGCATGCCGAGCTTAACACTGTATCGATCACTTTACGGATTTTGTTCAATGCTTCCATTATGATTCCCCCTCCGTGGCATATTTTTCGTTGACCTGCTGGATATGGTCGTACAGGTCGCGGATGCTTTCATTTTCATCCAGCATATCCTGCTGCACCGTGGATACCTTATCCTTGAATGCCTGCACGTCCACATCGATAAATTCCACGCCCATCTGGTCTTTGGCAATCGCTTTCGCCTCTTCCACCTGCTCATCCCAGTAAACCATTTCCTCTTCGGTCGATAAAAGCGCTGCGTCGCGGAAAATGCCGTATTCTTCTTCGCTCAGCCCTTCTAAGAATTTCAGGTTGCCGATCAGCATATCCGGCACCATCTGGTGCATATTATAAGAATAATATTTTGCTACTTCGCCGTGTTTATTGTTCGTCAGCGCCAGCTCATTATTTTCCGCCCCGTCGATAACCCCCTGCTGGATTGCGGTATACACTTCGCCGAAGCTCATCGGGGAAGCGGCTGCGCCGAAGGCGTTCGCCATATTGACACTGGCCGGGCTTTGCTGCACGCGCATTTTAAGCCCCTTAAGGTCATCCGGCGTATGGATGGCTTTTTTGGCATAAAAGCTCCTGGTGCCTGCATTGTACCAGGTCAGCACGCGGAATCCCGCTTCGTTCGTGGATTCGTAAACCGCTTCCATATAATCGGTATCGTTCATAACCTCATGATAGGCGCCTTCCGAGGTGAACAGGTACGGCATACTGAACACTTCGTATACGTCTGCAAAATTTTCCAGATTTGCCGTACCTGCCACAACAAAGTCAATCGCGCCTGTCTGTGTCAGCTCAATTGCTTTTTGCGCGCCGCCGAGCAGCTCGTTCGGATAAATCTGGATCTCATATTTATCCCCCAGCCGTTCCTCGATATACTCCTTGAATTTTAACAATCCAAGATGCTCCGGATGTGTCTCGGACTGGGCGTGGGAAATGCGCACGATCCGCTTTCCGTCATTCAGGGAGCCGCAGCCGGTAAGCCCAGAGGCGGCTGCAAATGCCAGCCCCGCACTCAGCAAGGCGGCGCACATTTTTTTCATATTTTTCATAAATACCAGTTCCTTTCTGTGGTTACCAGCGTCTCTGTCAGTGTCTGCTTTTGCGTGAAACATCCTTTCAGATCCTGTGGTACTATTGTCATCGTTGCCTGCAGAGGGACGTCCTGTCCGTTCTTATCTTATTTTATAAGGTCACTCCCTGCTTAAAGATCGCCATATCATGGAACCCAGCCTTCTCGCTGCAGACCTTTTCCCCGGAGGCAACAGCCAGCACATAATCGAACAGCTTGCGCCCCATCTGTTCAAACCCTGCATCTTCTGCAAGCACCCCGGCGTTAAAGTCAATCCAGTTCTTTTTCTTTTCCGCAAGCATACTGTTACTGGATATTTTAACCGTAGGGACTACAGATGCAAACGGTGTCCCGCGCCCGGTCGTAAACAGCACGATCTGCGCCCCGCTTGCCGCCAGTGCGGTTGCCGCTACCAGGTCGTTGCCCGGCGCGCTCAAAAGATTCAGCCCCGGCGTGTGTACACGTTCCCCATACGCTAACACGCCCGATACCGCCGCACTGCCGGATTTTTGCGTACATCCCAGGGATTTGTCTTCCAGTGTGGAAATTCCGCCCTTTTTATTCCCCGGAGACGGATTCTCATAAATCGTCTGGTTGTTATCCTTAAAATACTGTTTGAAATCGTTAATCAGCGATACGGTCTGCGTAAACAGCTCCTTCGAACCGCAGCGGTTCATCAAAAGCGTCTCCGCCCCGAACATCTCCGGCACCTCCGTCAGCACAGTCGTCCCGCCCTTGCTGATCAAAAGGTCCGAAAACCTTCCGACTAAAGGATTGGCCGTAATCCCGGAAAATCCGTCGCTGCCGCCGCACTTCATACCGACCACCAGCTTCGACGCGCTGATTTTCTCCCGCTGAAAACGCGCCGCATACGCAATCAGCTCATCCAGGATTTTTCCGCCTTCTTCCATTTCATCTTCACATTCCTGGCAGACCAGGAACCTGACCCGTTCTTCATTATATTCCCCAATATAACGCTTTAATTCCCCAATATTGCTGTTCTCGCAGCCCAAGCCCAACACCAGCACCCCGCCTGCATTCGGATGGTTGACAAGGTCTGCAAGAATCGTCCTCGTATGCTCCTGGTCGTCGCCCATCTGCGAGCATCCGTACGGATGCGGGAACGCAATCACTTCCTCCACGCTGCCCGTGATCCTGGCATTCGCACTTTTCGCCATTGCCTGCGCAAGATTGTTCACGCACCCGACCGTCGGAATAATCCAGATCTCATTGCGCACCCCGGCTTTGCCGTCCGGCCGCGCAAAGCCGTCGAAAAATGCCTCCTCCGTCGGCTCCAGCGCCGTTTGCACCGGTTCATACGTATAATCCAAAAGGTCCCCGAGCGCCGTCTTAATATTGTGTACGTGTACCCACTGCCCGGCGCGGATCGCCTCCTTCGCATAACCGATACGGAATCCGTACTTGATCACTTCCCCGCCGCATGCAATCTCACGGACCGCCATTTTATGCCCCGCCGGAATCGGCTCCAGCGCCTGCACCGCAGCCGGCTGTGTACCGGATACACCGCCGTCCTCCGGTTCCAGTACAATCGTCTCCCCGGCTGCAATCTCACGGATCGCCACAATGACATTATCCTGTTCATGGATCTTAATAAAATCTTTCATACCATTCTCCTGCCTTCTTTTTCCCGGTTTTTATGCCCCGTTATTGCCCCAAAAGCTTCAGCCGAAAAGTTTTTCCATCGCCTGGCGCATGCCCAACGTGCGGATTTCTTTCAAATCAGCAGCTACCGCCTGTTCTACGCCATCCAGCGCGCTCAGATCCTGTCCCCAGAAATCCGTATTCGCCAGCGCCGCATGCACATACGCTTCTGTATCATCCTGGCTATGCTGCGCAAAAAACGCCAGCACTGCGGCATCGTCCAAAATCTGGTATTCCGCCCCGTCGCGATGCCCAATCAGCGCCTTGTCACGGATCTCGCTGCCTGTGTAAAACGCCAGCAGGGCCGCCAGTGAAAACGTCAGATGCTTTGGCAGCTTTCCAAACTGCTCCAGATATCCAAGGAAGCTTGGCATACATCTTGCGCGCCATTTGGACACGGAATTTAAGGAAATCGCAAGCAGCGCATGTTTGACATAAGGATTATGAAACCTCGTAATCACAGCCTGCGCAAACTCCTCCAGCTCCTCCTTCGGCAGTGTCAGCGTCGGGATCACCTCGTCAAAAATCGTCTGCTTCATAAAATGCAAAATCAGCTCATCCTGCATAGATTCCAGTACAATATCATTCCCGCAAAGATAAGAAGCCAGCACAAACGACGTATGCGCCCCGTTTAAAATCCTGACCTTACGCTGCTTATAAGGCTTTTGGTTATCCGTAAAGATCACCGGCAGCCCCGCATCCGGCAGCGGAAACTCCCCGCTGATATCCTTCGCGCTTTCAATCACCCACAGCGCAAACGGCTCGCCCGTCACAATCAGGTTATCCTGATAGCCGAACTCCTCGCAAAGCTGCGCCGCCTCATCCTTCGGATACCCGGTAACAATACGGTCTACCAGCGTCGACGTAAACACACACGCCTCTTCCAGCCATGCCGCAAACCCTTCTTCCAGCTGCCAGAGCGCCGCCAGCTTCTGCACACAGTCTTTCAGATGAATCCCGTTATCATCAATCAGCTCTACCGGCAGCATCACCAGCCCCTTTGTCACATCCCCCTGAAAATGCTGATACCTTTCATACAAAAACTTCGTCAGCTTTCCCGGATAAGTCTTCGGCGGATTCAGCTCCAGCCGGTCTGTATCATCATATACAATACCCGCTTCTGTCGTATTTGATACAATAAACCGCAAAGAATCCAGCTTAGCAAACGCCGCATACCTGTCGTATTCCTCATAGGCATCCACAACATCCGTAACACTTGTCACAACACGGCTGATCTTTTTCGGTTCCCCGTCCACGATTCCCCGAAGCTGCACCGTATACTGGCTTTCCTGTTCCCGGAAACGGTCCAGGCTTCCAAATTCAATCGGCTTTACCAGCACAATATCCCCGTCAAATTTGCCCTGTTCATTGGCAATATCGATCATATAGTCCACAAATGCACGTAAAAAATTGCCTTCCCCAAACTGCAGCACTTTGACCGGACGTTCTTTTTTTCCAGTCTTTGTTTTGTTTAACAATTCCATAACAGTTCCTCCTTTTTCATTTTCTTTTCCTTCTGCACACCTTTGTTCTGTTGCTTTGCGTTGCTTTATTCTGTAAGCGCTTACATATAAATTTTTACATTTCTTGCCTGTTTCGTCAATAGACAAACTGACAAATTTTAGGGATAATGACTAGTAAAAACTAACAAAAATCTTGCATTTTTATATTTTCTGCCTCTTGACACTAAATTATTCTTGCTTTTTACAAAAATTTATAGATACTATTTCCAATTTTTCCATGTAAGCACTTTCATTTTTGAGGGTTTCCGTAGGAGTCTATGCGGATGCCGGGGGATGTGGATGATCCGGGGAATGTAGATGAACTGGAGGGATGTGAATGGCCTTGGGGATGTGGATGGCCCTGGGGATGTGGCTAACCGGACGACTCTGCGGGTTGTGGAGCGGGGATCCGCCGGGAGGCACACCTTGGGCG
>CANOET010000232.1 GCA_947564835.1 uncultured Eubacterium sp.
GGCCCCGCCCCCTCATCCGGCTGTTTTTCTCTTGCTTTACATGAAACTAATCATTCAGGTATTGCTAAGCCTGCCAATAACCAGACTCTGCGTCCCCTGGCCACAGCCCGCAGAGTCGTCTGGTTAGCCACATCCCCTGGCCAAACAAGATCTATCGGGAAGCCAAAAAGCGCAACACAATGTCAATTTTGTCGCCTGTAATTAAAATTTTGCCGCTTTGCGCAAAAAAATTGTTTCTAAGAGCCTAAACAAAAAAGTGTAAAGCATATCGGCAAATCCATAGGCTTTACACTCTTTGTTAGTGCTGGTTGGTTATGTGGTTGTTAAAATTTACTCTTTAATTTCGTCAATGTCTGTAAGATTTACACTAAGACTGTTAAGTAGTGCTTTTAATACAAGATATTGTTTTTTTAGTATAGCATATGTTTTTATAGCATTTTCTTCTCTTGCAGCTATCATATACTCTTGTATATTTTTAAATTCGTCCATAGCATTTTTCATAATTTCACCATTATTCATTTCTTCCATTACCGCCATATTCTCACCGCCTTTATGATTGATGAAATCTCGATAAGTGCAGTTGATAAGTACAGTTGTTTTTTGATATAACAATTATAACGTATGCAGGCGGCAGTGTAAAGGGTTTTTGAATCAATATTCAGATTCTGATTCGCTTGGGGTTACTGTTCACACCTTGTTCAAGCACTTGCTACTTGCACAAGGCCAAAAAATGTGGCCTGCCAAGCATCCAGCCCTTCGCCGAAGGCGAACTTTCCATGGGCTGGATGCCGTTACAGTTCGCAGCTGTCCTGCTTCTGAGACAGGTGTGAACTGTACCAAAACACTTATAACATTACTATTCATCTATTATGTTATAAGCATACAAAATTATATTACATTTCACTGTATTATATCTTTTATTATTATCCTAAAATTTATTGTATTATACTATTGACAACCGCGCTAAATAGAGTTATAGTATAACTACAGAGAATTCCCTTGTATTACCTGACTATTATAATTTCAGGCAACAAAACATTCCTGCAGGTCTCTTTTAATATCATGTGAAATCAGCGCGCTCATAAACATGATTCATAAAAGAGATAACTTTTTATAATCAATATAAACCAAGCTAATAATAAAGTTTACAAGATTAAGGAGAATAATCATGAAGATGAAAAAAATAACTGCCTTAGCATTAACCGGTGTTATGATGATGTGTACTAATTCCAGCGCTTTTGCACAGGAAGCGACGGAATCATGGTATGTTCCAGACCAGCCTTTACCAGGGTATGAGATTGATATTACTGAATACGATACACTTCAATATAATGGAACTCAACCTCAGAGCCGGGTTGCCACCTGCCTGAGTAGTGGCGTTACAAGATATATAAATCATGATTCGGGGAATTATTATGCAAAAGGAGCAACCATAGTTGTAGAAAGTACAACTGGTGAGCATTTGAACCACACCACAACTGTCACCCTTGAGAAGAAAACTCTGTTTGGCGGTACAACTATATTAGTAGACGGACATAAAACAGGAAAAGGAGAAGTGTGGGCAAAATCATCAGAAACACCTACAAAAGGAGACCCGCATGTATACTGGAAAGAAGCATAACGCTATCCAGATAACTTTATTATATTAAATATTTTCAAAAACAGCCTGTCGCTCATTTAAAACTTATTTTATAAATGAGCCGACCGGCTGTTTTTCAGGAAAGGAAATTAAAAAACCATGAATTTAGATAAGAAAAGGAAAAGCGTCGATCTGATCATTACTCTGGCCCTTCTGGCAGTGATTGTGCTCTTCCTGCTATTTGCAGTTAAAAATAAATACAATTTTGATAAATCTTTTTTTCAGGTCATAGATTGCTACAGCACCAGAAATTATACCATAGAACAATTAGACGCTATCTATGCACAGGATGATTTTCTCGAAAACCTCAAAGCTTTTAACCAGGAACTACACCTCAATCAAGAATTTCAATATGTAGAAGTAGAAACGCAGGCACTGGAACTGATTGGGCACTGGGACAAACCGGCCAGCCTCGCAAACGGATACGGGCATAAAGATCTGACAAACCAAACAATCGAGCACGAAGGAAAGGAAATCGAAATTACACCCGTTAATTCGCTTCAAGTGGCCAGGCAAAGCCAGCAGCCTTTATTCGGCAGGGAATTATTTCAAGACCAGGCATTTGTGCAGAACAAAGCAAATGTTTCGCTTATACTTGGAAATAGTTTTCAGAAATATTATAATGTCGGGGATCAGATCGAGTTTATTTATCTATACAAAACATGGACCGGGACAGTAGCTGGATTTTTAGACAGCGGGGAAAAAATCAGGATGGATGACTTTTTTCATTTTGATTTGGATACGTTTATCATTATGCCATACTTTGAACAATTAACTCCAGATGGAAGTTCCTTGGATGATCAGAAATTTCAGATCAGCTATTACATACAAAAGAATTTTGGTTATTTAAAATTGAAAGATAAAAAAGAATACCGAAAGGGCAAAAAGTATATTGAACAAACGGCATCAAAATATCATTTAGATTATACTTTATTAAAAGGTTATTGAATAATAAAAAGGATGATGGCATCTTACCGCCACCATCCTTTTATGCGTCCTTTTTCAGAATCTTTTTTATGGCTTCTGCCTCTTCCTTAGAAATAATGCTGCTCCCTGCAAGTGATGAGACAAAACTGATAAAAGAACCTCCATGTGTACGAAGGACAAACTGTTCCGAGATATATGCTTCATACTCCGCTTTCGTAATCTGCGGTTCATAATGATATCTGCGTTCCACAGAAATACGCCGGATCATTCCTTTTTTGTATAAATTTGATAAAAAAGTATTCAATGTCTGTTTTTTCCATTCTTTGCCGCCGGAACCATTAAAGTATTCCATAATCTCCTTGGCTGGCACATCCGTTCCCTGTGCCCATAAAAATTCCAAAATCTCCAGCTCTGCCGGTGATACTGCTGTTATCTTTGACATGCCGCACTCCCCTTTCCCTGTTTCTGATTCCTCGGGTTCTTTGTCCTGGTTTTCCTGTCCCTCGGGTTCTTTATCCTGGTTTTCCTGTCCCTCGGGTTCTTTATCCTGGTTTTCCTGTCCCTCGGGTTCTACATCCTGGTTTTTTCCTATTCCGCCGGTTCTTTTTCCGGTTTTCTCTCCTTCAAAATATAAATGCTATAGATCTGCCGCCCTTTGAATCAATCCGCAGCACTTATAATGCCGCAGCGGATATCGTTCCACCGGAACATTTTTTTCCTGCGCCAGGCGCATTACATGCCGCAGCGCCTGATCGTTTTCCCACCGCGCATCCACGAGCACCTTCCACGGTACCCGCCGCAGCAGCACTCTGGTCGTTTCGCCGATCCCTGGCTTCACCAGGTTTATATCCTGCATCTCAAATGCCTCCGCGATCCGGGCGGCCTCTTCCATACCTGTTCCCGGCACTGCGTTTTCCTCTACAGCATCATGTGCAGAAAGATCCTGCATGCCCTCTCGTTCCGCGGTTTCCTGCAGACAGATGTTTCGCAGCCGATGTTCCTGCATGTTTGTTTTATCCGGAAAATACTGTTCCACCGCTTCCAAAAAGGATTCGGACAAATCGGACTGCGCCAGCTCCCCGTAAAAAACTGCTCCGTGAAAATCCTGTTCCCCGATGATATCGCTTCGGAAAAAAGTCCTGCTGATCAGCCCCGATACCGTGCAGTTCAGGCACGAACTCGGAATCAGGATATCTTCATGCGTCCCGCAAAGCTGTGTAACATTCGCAGGGTCCGCAAGCACTGCAATTTGCGGCGATACCCCGGGATATGCGGTGGCAGCCTGCTGCAGCTCTTTGAAAATCGCGCCTTTCCCAATCCATCCATCGACAAATAGCAGCTGCTGCGGCTGATACCGCTTTAGCAGATACCGCATAGCATTTCGGTCGATCCCTTTGCCGCGGATAATCGATATCGCATAATGAGGCAGTTCCAGGCAGTGAACCTGCCTTAGATACCGTTTCAGCAAAATTCCGACCGGAATACCCGCCCTTGCCAGTGAAACCAGTACCGTATCCGGCCCCCGTTCCTGCACAATTTTCTCCGCAAGCCGGGCCGCCGCCCAAGCTGTCGGCTCTGCATAGATGCGCAGCGCTTCCTGATATACCTGCATATAACGCTCCGTCGGTACATACTCGACCGGGAGCATTTCACAGTAATGCCTGCCGGACTGGATCAGCTTTTCCCGCTCATACGCCGGCTGCGGCTCCACCAGCCCTGTAATATCCTTTAACAGCAGGACCACATCCTCTTCCTTGTAGGAGCTTCTCAACTTAACACCACCTGACTACACAGATATTTTCATTCCAAAGCGACACGGCCTGCACCAGCGCATCCATCCCTTCCCGCTCTGCGTTATGGGCATCCGTAAAAATCCATACGCTGTCATAGGCGCCAAGGTCATAGACAAATGTCTGCCTGTTCTTATCATACAGGCTGGGCAGCGGATATCTTACATGCAGCGGATACGGCTCTTTTTCATACACTTCAATCGGGCTCCTTGTCGTCGCATGAAACCGGACATCCGCCCCGCCCCGGGCCATCTGCTCTGCCGCCCAAAGCGCCGGATACATAAACTCTTCCGTGCCAAGCACCAAAATCCTGCCCGCAAGCGGAAAACCCGGCTGATCCCTGACCTGATCCCACAAATGCTTACAAGCTGTTTCATAAGTATCCGGACAGACAAGCCGCCTTGCGTCCATCCAGCCGTCTGCCTCTGCTTCCACAGCCGTCTGCCGCATCTTTGCCCGCTGCCTGCCCAAAGCCCGGTCTGCCTGCCCGTCTGCATTTTTTTCAAATGCCGCGCCTGCACTGTCCGAAAAAACCCCTTGCTCCGCATACCGCTGCAGCGCCCGCGCATAATCCGCCTGCTCTGTCTTTACCAGATAAAACACCTCAATCTGCCTGGCCTTCCAGTCTTCCAGCGCCTTTGCATCCATTCCGTTTAACACAGACGCCGCCGCATAATTCGCCTGCCCCGGATATTCCGCCTCCAGACGCCCGATCAGATGGCGAATCGTCTTTCCGGTCGTCACCTCATCCTCTGCAAACAATACCCGGTCAATATCCGGCATAATCCGGTCCAGATCATTTTTCACAAGCCGCTGCTGGGCGGCATGGCTGTGTTCCTCCGTAAAATACAAATATTCCGCACCAGGTACCTCTTCGCGGGTCGTCTGAATATAATACGCCCCCAGCGCCGCCGCCAAAGCCGCGCCGATCGCCGTCGCTGTTTCCGCAAACCCGATCACAAGCGTCCGCGGCCCCGCATAAGACTGCGGCACCTGATCCGCAAGGGCCTGAAACATAGCCAAAGCCTCCGCCGGCTTTACCGGAATATGCTTTCCCTGCAGTCGGTTAATAACCAGATACTTTCTTCTGGGATTTCGTTCCCTTTTTGCAACCCTGACCAGATCGCTGCTATGATATGCCATGCCGTTCCCTTTCCTACTATTGTATACGAAATTAAAAAGATTGCAAGCTTTTCCTGAAAAAAGTTGCTCCGTCAACCTTCATCATCAATTCCATCAAAAAGGTCATCAAATGTAATCTTAATATTTTGGAAATGTACTATTTTAAGTTCATCTTTATTTTCGCACGTAATCGTATTCCACAAATAATATTTCGGTACATTCTCTTCGTAATCTAAGACATAAATCTCTATTTGCCTTTTTCTCCAGTCAACGATCCAGTATTCATCAATTTCCTGCTGGCAATATAAATCCATTTTCCCGCCGCGGTCATATTGTTCCGTAGACGGGCTCAAAACCTCCATCACAAAACGCGGATTATTAAAAAACGAATTTCCACGCCTTTGCCTGAAACGGCAATTGATAGAAGCATCCGGAATAACCGTTTTTTCCACACCATCCATGATCCATTTATACTGGACGTTATCACCAAAGATCTTACACAGGCTGCCTTGCAGCTGACTTCCGACTTTAATTAAAAAATTACATATCACCATAGAATGTTCCACATACGCACCTGCCATATCTGTTATTTTTATTTCTAATGCAGCCATCTTTGTTACCTTCCTTAATATAATCTGACGCATCCTGACCACAATATTGCCCACTCCAAACGGTATCAGACGGTTTGAAACGATTCAGAACAATGCTTTACGGCACTCTAAAAGTAAAAACACCCGATAATCTGCTATTATCAGGTGCTTCACAAAGTAGCGAGAGGGGGACTTGAACCCTCGACACCACGGGTATGAACCGTGTGCTCTAGCCAGCTGAGCTATCTCGCCGTATTTTGTTTTGAATGGGACCTATAGGGCTCGAACCTATGACCCTCTGCTTGTAAGGCAGATGCTCTCCCAGCTGAGCTAAGATCCCATCTCTTTTGTATCAGCTGCTATCGCAACCGACTTGATAAGTATAACTTAGAGATGGGATCTTGTCAACAGTTTTTTTACTTTTTTTCATTTTTTTGATTAAACGTTCCTGTCCACACCATTAGGCACTTAGAAACGATTTTTGCGCAAAATGGCAAAATTTTAATTCCAGGCGACAGAATTGACATTGTGTTGCGTTTTTTAGTGGCTATGC
>CANOET010000233.1 GCA_947564835.1 uncultured Eubacterium sp.
TAACATTCTGGAATAGGAGCAGGAAGCCAGGCCCTTTCCCCCTCATCCGGCGTCCACACAGCCACTAAAAAACGCAACACAATGTCAAAAGTGTTTCTATTCTGATTCGTTCAGCTTATGACTTCTTGCACAAAATTTTGCCATTTTGAGCAAGAAATCGGTTTTAACAGACTAATCCGGCTAAAACGAAAAAGATTTGCATTCCCCCCCATGCTACGATTATAATGAAAGAAAACCGCCAGGGCATAGTCTGGCAAATACCAATGGATCCCTGCCCAGAGGATCCGGAAAAGGCCTGCTGCTTTCGGATCACACGCACAGGGAAGGAGACGCAAATGGATATCAGTAAACAAATACAAGCGCCGGAATATGATTTTTTAAGAACCAACCCAAGACTTGGAAACCACATCATCCTGTTAGGGCCGGGCGGAAGCTATGCCTACGGTACCTATCAGGAAAACAGTGACCTTGACATCCGCGGGATTACCCTGAATCTGCCATCCGACCTGCTGGGGCTGACCCGGTTTGAGCAGTATGAAGATGCCCATACGGATACTGTCATTTATTCTTTTCAAAAAATTATCCGGCTGCTGCTTGCATGCAATCCCAATACCATCGAGTTACTGGGGCTGGACGATGGCCAGTATCTGATCCGCACGCCTATCGGCCAGGAGCTTTTGGATCATAAGCATTTATTCCTGTCCAAACGGGCGGCGAAATCGTTTGGCGGATATGCGGATGCGCAGCTGCGCCGCCTTGAGAATGCAATGGCCAGGGATGCACTGCCGCAGCGGGAACGGGAACAGCATATTTACCGTTCTGTGAAACATGCACTGGAGGATTTTGAACGGAAAAATGATCTGCGCGGCAAAGGCAGTATCCGCCTTTATATTGACCAGTCAGAGGCTGCGGAACGTGAGACGGAGATTTTTATAGACGCGGAATACAGACATTTGCCGCTGCGGGATTATCAGGCGATGTTTGGCATGATGCAAAGTGTTGTCCGGGATTATGATAAGATCGGCAAGCGCAATAAAAAGAAGGATCAAAATCATTTAAATAAGCATGCCATGCATCTGATCCGCTTATTTTTGATGGCTGTCGATATTCTGGAAAAAGGGGAGATCCGCACGCACCGTGTACAGGAGCGGGAGCTGCTTTGCGGTATCCGGCGGGGGGATTTTCAAAAGAAGGACGGGACGTTTTCCAAGGAATTTTATGAGCTGCTGGCTTTTTATGAAAAGCGTCTGGATGAGGCGGTAAAGCATTCCGCACTGCCGGACAATCCGGACATGAAACAGGTGGAACAGTTTGTAGAATCCGTGAACCGCAGGGCAGTGGATGGGGATTTTTAGCGTTCACACCTTGTTCAAGCACTTGCTGCTTGGACAAGGCCAAAGAATGCGGCCTGCCAAGCATCCAGCCCTTCGCCAAAGGCGAACTTTCCATGGGCTGGATGCCGTTACAGTTCGCAGCTGTCCTGCTTTTTGGCCAGGTGTGAACGGTAACGATTTTTATGCTTGAAAAGGCTGTCAGATTTGCTATAATGGGATTTGGAATACAAAAGAAAGGGTGGCAGCCGAAGATGAAAAAACGGATTTCCTTCCTGTACGAGCTGTGCGTCTGCCTTGCCGGAGTATGTCTGATTTATTTATTCTTCCATTCCAGGAATCTGTTGTTTGTGAAGGGAAGTACGCAGGATTACTGCAGACTGGAACCGCAGGGCTGTGTAGTGGAAAAAGACCGCAGGGCGCCGGTTGGAATCCGGGAAATTTACCAGATCCATCCGTCTGAGATACCTGCGGAAAGCAATGCGCTGGTATTCCGTACGGTCCATCAGAATGTGGATGTTTACATTGACCATAAGCTGGTGTTCCGGCTGAAAAAAGCTGCGGGCACACCGGGCGGGCGCTCGCCTGGCAGCCGCTGGAATACGGCGCTGATTTTAGCGGAGCAGCAGGGAAAAGAAATCCGTGTCGAAATACAGCCGGTCTATGAGGCGGTCAAAGGGCTGACGCCGGTCTTTTACGCCGGTACGCGTTATTCGATTTATATGGAGATTGTCCGGCAGGACTGTTTGTCGATGCTGTTAAGTATGATTGCGATTATGATCGGAATCGGATTTATGGTTTTTACCGCGTATAGCTGCCATTCGCTGGCTTTTGACCGTAGTTTATTTATGATGGGGCAGTTTGCGATGCTGATCGGGATCTGGAAGCTGGCCGACACCGGGCTGTTCGGGCTGTTGACCAAGCGGGAGGATATGGCGTCTTATCTGTCCCTTCTGGCGCTGCTGCTGTTATCGGTACCGTTTACACAGTACATCCGGGAGATGTTTTCCAGAAGAGACCACTGGATCTGGAATGGATTGTGTATGGTTCATATCGGTATTTTCCTGCTGTCTGTCGGTCTGCAGGCGTTAGATATCGCAGACCTGCGGGAAATGCTGTGGCTGGTGCATCTGTCGCTGCTGCTTACGGTTTTCGTTATTATCCCTATGCTGTATGCCGAAGTGCAGACGGTGGGATGGAGCCGCAGGCTGAAAGCGATGGCAGTCTGCATCAGCTTCTGTGCGGCGGGGCTTGGTACGGATATGGTGATTTATTACCGGTCGGGCGGTGTACGTGTAACGAACCTTGGCATGATTGGATTTTTGATTTATATCACTGTGCTGGGAGTCGTATCGCTGCAGGATGCCAGGCGGCTGATTGCGATTGGGATGCGGGCAAAACATCTGGAGCAGATGGCGTATCACGACCAGCTGACGGGGCTTTATAACCGGGCCGCTTATGCAGAGGACACAAAGGCGGAAAAATTTTCGGCTAAAGGCAGTATTGTGGTGATGTTTGACCTCAATAACCTGAAATACTGCAATGATACTTTTGGCCATGATAAAGGTGATTTATATATTATTACCTGCGCCGGCTGGATCTTTCAGATTTTCGGGCCTGCCGGAAAGTGTTACCGGATGGGCGGGGATGAGTTCTGTGTGCTGTTAAAAAATACGACCAGGCAGGAATGCGAGGATCTGCTGGCGCGCCTAAAACAGGAGACAAATAATTGGAACCGCACAAAACAGGAAGCGTTTGCCGCACAGATTGCAGCCGGATATGCCTTGTTTGATGAAACGTCGGATTTTGATCTCGCAGATACGAGAAGCCGGGCAGATAAAATGATGTATCAGGACAAGTTCCAGATGAAGCAGGAACAGGAAGCAGACAGCTGTCTGTAAGGAAACAGGAAGCTGTCCGAAAAAAAGCAGGAGCAGAGAATGGAAAATCAGTTTGAACGAACAGCATTATTGATAGGAACAGAGGGCTTACAGCGGCTGGCGGATGCGCGTGTGGCTGTGTTTGGAATCGGCGGCGTGGGGGGATATGCGGCAGAAGCGCTGGCACGCAGCGGTGTCGGCACGTTAGACCTGATTGATCCTGACAAGGTCAGCGTGACGAATTTAAACCGCCAGATTTTTGCGCTGCACAGTACGATTGGAAAGTATAAGGCGGATGTGGCAAAAGAGCGCATACAGGATATCCATCCGGCTGCGCGGGTGCATGTCCACAAAGTTTTTTATCTGCCGGATACGGCGGCACAGTTTGATTTTACGGTTTATGACTATGTGGTGGATGCGATCGATACCGTAACCGGGAAGATTGCGCTGGCAGAACAGGCGCAGGCAGCGGGCACGCCGTTGATCAGTTCGATGGGGGCAGGGAATAAAATGGATCCTTCGGCCTTCCAGGTGGCAGACCTTTACCAAACGTCAGTTTGTCCGCTGGCGAAAGTAATGCGGCGGGAGCTGAAAAAGCGCGGCATTGAAGCATTGAAAGTGGTATATTCCAAAGAGCAGCCGCTGCAGACGCAAAGCAGTGTGCCGGGCAGCAACGCATTTGTGCCTTCGGCAGCGGGGCTGGTTCTGGCCGGGGAGGTTGTAAGGGATCTGATCTCTGCCTTGCGCTGACACAAAATGCAGGCACTGTATTCACCGTTAATTGCACAACGCAGTACCGGCTGCTTCTTCGAGCATCTTCTTTGTCTTCCGGTAATTGACGCAATCCTGATAATTCTCTTCCCTGATTTCCAGTGTCAGCGGGCAGTCATATGCATATTTACGATACAGCCGGATCAGCTCCTCTGCCTGTTCCTGCTCCCGAAACGGTGTGCCATGATTTTTCCCATAGCCGTTGCCCGTAAAATCATTCAGATGAATCAGCCGGCAAATGCCCTGATGAATTTGAAAAAACCGCTCCATACGGTAATCCAATTCCGGCGGCAGGGGTGTACACGGCAAAAAGTCCGCCGCCTGCAGCAGCACAGACAAATATTTCTCCGTCATAGCTGCATGGCACACATCCAGCACACTGCCGACCCTTTCCCCGAACCGCTCCCTCAGATCACAAACAATCCTTGTCAGATCAGTGAAAATCCCATTGCACAGCCTGGGGCTTTCTCCCTGCTGCCCCTGATACTCCATCGGTATGACATTTTCAATACCAAGATCCACCAGCGGATACGCTTCAAAAAACTGATGCAGCAATCGGTCCATCCGCCTGCGCAGCAGCTCATATTCCATAAAATCAAAATACGAAAGGGATGTATGGATCACAACTAAAATCCGGTGTTTCCAAAGCTCCGCACAATATTGCGCCAGCCGGAACACATGGCGCAGGGGGCTTACATCTTCATGCTGAAAAATCTGCTCCAGATTCATCACCTGCCCGCTGCCATAAAACGGCGCATGTACCGCTTCTATATTATGCATCCGGAACAGTTCCTGCGGATAACAGGCTTCAAAACGGCTTCCCTTTTCTAAAAAATCCTTTTGCAGATGCAATTCCAGGCCGTCACAGCCGCATTTGATTTTTTCCCGGATTTCATCGGCATGAAAGGAAGCTTTTGCATATATTTTTATTTTGCTGGGCATACTTTTCCTCCTGTTTCTTATAGATTTTCAAGGCATGGTATTGGAAAGTTCAATGCTGTTTCATTATACTATGTTTTTCCCAAAAAGCAAATATTGCAAAAAAACCAAAAATCAGCTAAAATATGATCGGGTTACAGTTCACACCTGTCCAAAAAGCAGGACAGCTGCGAACTGTAACGGCATCCAGCCCATGGAAAGTTCGCCTTCGGCGAAGGGCTGGATGCTTGGCAGGCCACATTTTTTGGCCTTGTCCAAGCAGCAAGTGCTTGAACAAGGTGTGAACAGTAACATGATCGGTAACAATGCAGATCACCTTTGTGTTGTTACATCTGATTCTTCATCCATAAAAACCGTGAAAACACAGGAGGGACTACCATGTGGGATACATCATTTTATAAAAACAAAAAAGTATTGGTCACCGGACATACCGGATTCAAAGGTTCCTGGATGTGCCATCTTCTGGCGCTGTCCGGCGCTGATGTTACCGGATACGCCTTAGAACCGCCGACCAGCCCAAGCCTATTTGAACTTTGCCATCTGTCTGCGCGCATCCATTCCATAACCGGTGATATCCGGGACTTGGATCATCTGAAAGAAACCGTTTCATCCTGCCAGCCGGAAATCGTCATTCATATGGCCGCACAGCCTTTGGTCCGCGAATCATACAAAAATCCGGTCTATACTTACGAAACAAACGTTATGGGAACGGTAAATATATTGGAATGCATACGCACCGTTCCCGGCATAAAATCATTTCTAAATGTTACGACAGATAAAGTATACCGTAACCGGGAATGGGAATGGGGCTACCGGGAAAATGAAGAATTAAACGGATATGATCCATATTCCAATTCAAAATCCTGCTCCGAGCTTGTGACAGACAGCTATAAAAATTCATTTTTTACAGATTCCGATACAGCCATTTCAACCGCACGGGCAGGCAATGTCATCGGCGGCGGGGACTTTTCCGCTGACCGTATTATTCCGGACTGCATCCGCGCTGCACAGGCCGGAGAGGATATCATTGTAAGGAATCCATACTCCACAAGGCCGTACGAGCATGTCCTGGAGCCTGTAACCGCGTATCTGATGATAGCCAAAGCGCAGTATGAAGATCCGAAATTTGCAGGAAACTACAACGTCGGCCCGGATGAAACCGACTGTCTGACCACCGGTGAGCTGGTTACGTTATTCTGCAGCAAATGGGAAGCGGCAGGCGGCAGCCGGATCCGCTGGATCGACCAGTATGACGGAGGACCGCATGAGGCAGGATTTTTAAAACTGGATTGCTCCAGGCTGAAAAAAACATTGGGATGGGCGCCTGTATGGAATGTGGAGACTGCTGTGGAAAAAACGGTAGAATGGTCAAAGGTTTATCTGGAGCAGGGGGATGTTGCTGCTTGTATGGAAAGGCAGATTTTGGAGTTTTGCGGATAATTAGATGGACTTGGGGGCCACCGGACGTGTATGGGATAGCGGAAATAGAGGTGGGTTGCCGGACGTGTATGGGATAGCGGAAATAGAGGTGGGTTCCTGGACGTGTCCAGATCAGCGGAAATAGAGGTGGGTTGCCGGACGTGTCCAGGTCAGCGGAAAGGAGCTGCGGCCCGGCGGCATAGGACTGGGCGGACTGGGGCAACGCTGCGGTGAACTA
>CANOET010000234.1 GCA_947564835.1 uncultured Eubacterium sp.
ACGGTTCCGCATCTTTTCCGGCACCATGTTTCACAGGTGGCCACCGCAATCCGTGCCCCATAAACCAATCTGCCTGTATGCCGTTTCCGCTGCAGCCTGGTAGACCAGCGCATGCTTTTCGCACCCATGCGTTTCACTTACTTTCAAAAGAAATTCCTGGATGGTTCCACGGAAGCATCCGCACTTTACCAGGATGTTTTTTCCACTCCCCATGTAAAATGTAACAAAATCATTCCGGCTTCCAACCGGGCCAATTACCAGCACGTCTTCTGTTGAGCGGATCTGTGCGCCATTACAAACCTGGGCATTGCCGCAAACCTGGGCATTGCCGTAAACCAAAGCATTGTCGTAAACCATGGCATTGCCGCAAACCTGGGCATCGCCGTAAACCTGGGCACTGCCGTAAACCTGGGCACTGTCGTAAACCCAGGCACCGTCGTAAACCTTGGCACTGCCGCAAACCTGGGCATTGCCGTAAACCAAAGCATTGTCGTAAACCATGGCATTGCCGCAAACCTGGGCATCGCCGTAAACCTGGGCACTGCCGTAAACCTGGGCACTGTCGTAAACCCAGGCACCGTCGTAAACCTTGGCACTGCCGCAAACCTGGGCATTGCTGCAAACCTGGGCATCGCCGTAAACCTGGGCATCGCTGTATATCCGGGCACTGTCGTAAACCTGGGCATCGCCGTAAACCTGGGCACTGCCGTGAACCCGGGCTTCGCCGTAAACCTGGGCATTGTCGTAAACCCAGGCTTCTCCATCACATGAAAGACACTTTTCACTCTCAATCCATCCACCAACATCACCTGTTTTTACATCCCCAAATGTATCCACCGCCCTGATCCTGTGCAGTTCCACCTTTTCAAATCCGTTTTCAATAACCTTTGTTTCACCTGTAAACTCGTATTTCTTCACTTATAACATCCTCTATTCCTAACTGGTTCTTTCTTTTGCACTATGTTTACGTCCTGCCCAGCCAGCCGCTCCCTGCTCTCCAGTTTTCTATGCAGAGGATCATACAACCGCTTTTTCAGACGGTTTTTCTTTTCGTTCCGGCAGGTCTGGCGGCTCCAGTTTTTTCTCCCGCCTTGCAAGAACCCTGCAGCACGCCTGTGTATACCGTTTCTGATAGCCCTCGGTTAGCTCCAGCTTTACTTTTATTTCTTTCTCTTTCATTTCCCCATCTCCTTTGTTTGTTAACTGCCACTTTGTTTTTCATGGATCGCCCCTTCTGTTCCCTGTGTTGATAATCCCCATCTTCTGCCCTATAATTTATGCACAAGTTGCTGCGCAGCCGAGTACATAAAGCGAGTAAAATCTCTCATTATAGACCTTATATCACCGTGAATAAAGGCCACGCAAATCTGGACAACTTTTAATAATGACGGGTACCCATCTATCAGTTTAGCTGGATACCCATCAAAAATAAGATCCTCAGCTTCAATACCTTTTCTATGGATATATCTAAACATAATATTATGGGTTTCTCCATTTACTTCAAAAAGCATATGTTTTAAATTTGTACCAGGATTTAAAACGTTTTTACAAAGACCGATTGTTACTTATACATCCCCCTTTCCTGTAATCCCAAACAGATCATTTGCATCAACATTTAAAGCTGATGTTATCTTATAAATATCAACATCCGTTATTATTTTTCTTCCTGTAAGCATGGCGTTAAACTGCTGCTTAGAATAGCCTGCCTTTTCTGCAACTGCGCATTGTTTTAATCCACGCTCATTTATAATTCTCCTTACATTGGGAATAACGGTAGTACTCATTTACTTTCCTCCTTTCCAAAAAGTAAAAGTTTCTTGAACTTAATGAGATTATATTATCCATTTCTTTATCTGTCAATACTTTTTTCTCAAATTTCTTTTACTTTTTTCTTGACACAAACAAATTAGCCGTGTATGATTTGGTTAGGAAGGAGGAAATTGAAATGGGTATAGGGAATAGAATTAAAGAAGCAAGGCTTAATTTAGGATATACTCAAGAGGATTTGGCTAAACTTCTTGGAATTACCAAAGGAGCTGTTGCAAATTATGAGATAGAAACAAGCCATCCTAAAGAATCCATCATGTACAAGCTAATAGAAGTATTAAATGTTGATGCCAATTATCTTTTTCAAGATTGCGTTAAACTTCCAAAAGAAGTAAATGATGTAACTCTTGCTGAATATGAACACATCAAAAAATACCGCAACCTAGATGATTCTGGAAAAAAACATATTGACTACGAACTAGACAGGGAATGCAACCGCATCGAGGAAATCCGGCGGCAAAAAGACTATATAGAAAGCCTAAAATCAGAAATATCTACAGAATCATTCCCAACGAGGATATGGGCTTATTATGGCAAAATCGCTTCTGCCGGTACCAGCGTAGAATTTACAGACATGGTAGCTGGAACGAGAGAATACCCTGTGACGGAGGAAAACAAAAATGCTGATTACACGATAGGGGTGAATGGCGATTCCATGGAACCACTATACAGTGACGGCGATATTGTTTTTGTTGAACATACAACTAGTCTGCATACCGGCGATATTGGCATTTTCCAAAAGGATAACAACATATATATTAAGCAAGTTGGAGAAAACCGCCTTGTTTCTCTAAATCCTAATTACGATCCGCTAAAAACCGGTGATGGTATCAGGGTATGGGGAAAGGTCCTTGGAAAAGCTTTGGGGATAGAATAAATAACAAACGGAGGAGATAAAAATGTCTAAAAAAATCCAAATCAAAAAAAATCGAATACTGCCTATTTTACAAATTGTTACCCTTACATTATTTCTTGTTATACTATATACAACATCTTCATATGCCAGTTCGGTTAAAATGACTTTAAATGCCACACCAGAGTATACAATGTTGGAAGGAGAAAAAGTACATTTATTTGTAAAAGGATACAAAAACAGCAAAGAAGTCCAATGGAAATCTTCCAACAAAAAAATTGCAACCGTTTCCAAAAACGGTCTTGTTACAGCTAAAAAAGGCGGAACTGCCAAAATTACTGCTACCATCAATTCTGACAACTATTACGCAAAAATTTTTGTAGTCACTGATGAAAATATTGTATATGAAACTGACATCAATCCTCAAGAACCAGTTGACAGGTATGAAATGGTAAATTCAGACTATATCGAAGATGATAAAATAAAATTAAATAAAACATCACTCAATATGTCTACATCTGATACAGCAAAACTTAAAATTTTGAACACAACCAAAAAAGCTTCCTGGTCTTCTTCAAATGCAAGTGTTGCAACAGTGGATAATAACGGAAGAATAACCCCTGTATGGTTCGGTACAACAACCATAAAAGCCAAAGTTGGCAGCAAAACACTGAAATGTAAAGTTAAAGTTCTTCCAGAAGACTATTGGCACTCTGATAGTTCTGATTTTACCATTACTATAATGCCGATTTCAAGCAAACAGGCTCGTGTAAGAATATTAGTCGAACATAATGGAAAATCAATATCATCTGGTGATTTAATCGGTAAGTATGAGAATGGACGCTTAATCATATATCAGGAAGGAAAATATGATATTTCTGCTGGCATATCAATCGTTGAAGAAGATGATGAAACATATTGTGTATTTGTAGTTACTGACGCTGCTAAAGATATTTTCCTTACAGATGGCACTATATTAGATATAAAAGAAGAAAATTCCTAAATTATGGGACGGGAAGCAAGCTTAGCTCTTCCCACCGGAAACATCTTGAACATGAGGCAAGGTAGCTTTTGAAACCTGGAACAGACTTGGCTAACCCGGACATACACACAAATAATCGGGAAGAGCTATCTATTGAACAGGAAACTGACGCATTTGCCGCATTCTCCCGGGAACAGTTTATTGCTGAAAAGAAACCGGGATTACAAGCGTTGTCTGTGAAAGAATCCGGCGCAAGCTGATACATCCGTCAATCAAAGAAAGAAGGTGACCGACTATTCGCAAACTTAAAATATACCTGGATACTTCTGTAATCAGCCATTTGCAACAGGAAGACGTTCCTGAAAAAATGCGGGAAACAAGGGAACTTTGGCAGCAATTCAAAGTGCGGGAAGACGTGGAAATCATTATTTCTGATGTGGTAATAAAAGAAATCCTACAGTGCAAAGAACCAAAGCGTTCTTTCATGCTTAAAAAACTGGCTCAAATTGACTACACATTTGTCCATACTACGGATGATGAAGAAAACCTTGCCAACATTTACCTTCAAAACGGCATCCTGAAAGAAAAAAGCCTTGACGACTTAACGCATATAGCAACTGCTGCATTAAATGGATGTCGTTATATTGTTAGTTGGAATTTTAAGCATTTTGTAAACCCAAAAACAATTGATACTGTAAATGCTGCCAACTTGCTTCTTGGTCTGCCGCAAATGAGCATATTCTCGCCAACTATGATGTTAGGAGGATTTTAATTATGGAACAGAACATTACATTAACAAATGATGAAATCCACGCTATCAGGATAGAAAACTCCAAGAAACGTGAAAAAATGGGGTTCCGCGAATATCAGAAACAGCTAGACGCTGAAATTGCCCCTGCACTACGTATGCTTGAAGAATTTAAGAAAGCCTATGTAGAAAGTCAAAAAAAACCGACAAATCTTTAAACTGCCCAAGCTTGCGGAACGAGTCCGGCAACCTGGAACCGTGGGCGAAATTAATTACGGAGGCCGCTGCCTGCAGAACCCTTTACCAATAAAATGATTGCAGATGAACAAAAAAAATGAACCCATAAAAAGATGCCCGGTGACCCAAACACCGGGCATACAGCAAACGTCCCTTACCGAAACGCCTGCGCTCCATGTGCGGAGCTACAACAACAAAGTAAGTATACCTTATTTCCGGCGTTTCTACAAGAGGCAGAAAGGTGGAAAATATGAGATTCGCTACATACGGACGCAAGTCCGTCTATTCAGACAAATCAGATTCCGTAGACAACCAGGAGCGTATGTGCCGGGAATACGCGGATTTCCGCTTTAAAGGCCGGGTTGAGTCCTTTGAATCCTATTCAGACGAAGGGCTCTCCGGGGCAAATACAGACCGCCCTGGCCTGAAACGGCTCCTTGCAGACGTCGAAGACGGCCAGATAGACGCCCTCATCGTCTACCAACTGGACAGGCTGTCCCGCGATGTAAAAGATTTTGCTAACATCTATTCTAAACTGGAAGAGAAAAATGTAATGTTCATTTCCCTAAAGGAAAGCATCGACACCGACACGCCGATCGGAAAAGCTATGATATTTATTACGGCCACATTTGCGCAGATGGAGCGTGAGACCATAGCAGCCAGGGTTACAGACAATTTAAACGGCCTGGCAAGAAAAGGCTTCTGGACAGGCGGCAAGCCGCCTTATGGATATGTAAAAAAGCAGATTGTGGCTGATGGCAAAAAACATGTGACATTTGCCATTGATCCGGAAGCTTCCAAGCGTGTGGAATGGCTTTTTGATACTTTCCTGGACAACAAGTATTCCGTCCAACGGATGGAAACGGCCCTGCGCCGCCAGGGGATCCAGACACCCCAGAATGCTTTCTTTTCGGCAAGCCAGCTGCACCGGACGCTTTCTATGCCTTACTATGCACAGGCAACCCCGGAAGTGTATGATTATTTTTCCTCCCTTGGCTGCCAGATGGGCAGTTCCCCACGCGAAGCATGGGACGGCACTCACGGAATCATGTTATATGGCCGCACCAAGAGTACATCCCCAAACAGGGGAGCTGTACAGCCACATTCTAACTGGATGGTATGTATCGGAAAACACAAGCCGTTCATATCCGCTGAAAAATGGCTTGCGGTGCAAGAACTCCTGCACAAAAATGTATTTGATAAAACACTGAAATACAATGTGCCGCTTTTAAAGGGAGTACTCCGGTGCGCCAAATGCGGGTGCAGGATGCAGATTGGCAGGAAAAAGGTAAAGGACAGGGTGGACAGCCAGTACCGCTGCCTAAAACGGATACATGAAGGTAAAGAAGGCTGTGATACCCGTGCAATAAAATGTGAAAAACTGGATAATCAGGTACTGGATATTTTCCGCAGAATAGAACTGGATCCTGAAACCGTTAACGAATACGCCAGCATAAGCCAGCCGCAGGATCATTCTGACACTATAAAGAAGAAAGAGACGGAAGCCTCCCGTTTAAGAACCCGAATAAACCGTCTCACAGATGCGCTTGCAATGGCTGAAAAATCATCTGCAGCACAATATATCATTGCCCAGATTGAAGCAGAAAACCTAAACCTGGATGCCATAAAAAGGGATATCGAACTGACAAAGGCCAAACTCCGCCAAGAGCAGAAAGAAACCGTTTCTCTTGAAAAGAAGGTTTCGGAGATTACACATATGATGCAGGAGCTGGATGCTTTGAATGATGCAGAACGTAATGAAATTGTACGGGAAGTGGTTCAGGAATGTACCTGGAATGGAGAGACACTTTTTTTACGCCTATAAATTCGTCTTTTTATTCCCATTGATTCATCCTGGCTCATCAGCGCCTTCCCGGTCTTTTGATAATTCAGACCGTAGGACT
>CANOET010000235.1 GCA_947564835.1 uncultured Eubacterium sp.
AAAAGCGCCCCTCAAACGTCCTTCCAAGGTGTGTCTCCCGGCGGATCCCCTGGCCACAGCCCGCAGAGTCTGGTTATGGCAGGCTTTACAATCACTGAAATCTAGTACTGCGTTGTGCAATTAACGGTGAATACAGTGCCTGAATTTTGTGTCAGCGCAAGGCGGAGGAAGGAAGCGATGTAGCCCCATCGTTGACTGACGACAAAAGAAAAGGTGGTGTTGATTATGTCGAAACGGTATGAATTAACAAATCAGGAATGGGAAAAAATTTCCTCTCTTCTCCCACCAGAAAAAACAAATAAACCAGGCAGACCCCGAAAAAACAATCGCCTTATGCTTAACGCCATGATCTGGATTGCAAAAAGTGGCGCTCCCTGGCGGGATATGCCGGAATGTTACGGACCATGGAATAGTGTTTACAGCAGATTCCGCAACTGGCTGGATAAGGGTATTTTAAAAGAAATCTTTAAAAAACTCAGTCTTGAAGCGGAATTGGGTGAAATTTCCATCGACGCTTCCATAGTCCAGGCGCATCAGCACAGTGCCGGCGCCAGAAAAAACGGACCGCCAAATGAAATCGGCCATAGCCGTGGCGGAAACAGCACCAAAATCCATGCAGCAGTTGACGCTTATGGTTATCCCATCAGCATTATTATAAGTGAGGGGCAGCGCAGCGATATTAAATATGCCATTCCAGTACTTGAAAACCTTGACATTACAGGTAGTGATGTACTGGCTGACCGGGGTTATGACTGCTGGGAACTCATTGACTACATATATGAAAATGGCGGCGAACCTTCCATTCCATCCAAAAAAGGCGCAAAATTCCAACGTCGGTGTGACTGGTTTCAGTTTAAAGAAAGGCATCTGGTGGAAAAATATTTTCTGAAACTCAAATCGTTTCGTCATATTGCCACACGTTATGACAAATTAGCTCTTACATATCTTGGCTTTATCTTTTTAGCATCCATACTTATTTGGTTAAAATGAACAATAATCCATAATTTTAAGACACGCTCTAGTACTATGTAAAGCCAGTGAAAACCAGCCGGGTGAGGGGGAAAGGGCCTGGCTTCCGGCGACGTTGGAGGAATGTTTAGAAGCCCTTGGTATTCTGCTCGATAAATCAGGGGCGGAGCCCAGCGGCGCCTTTAGCTTCTGGCGTTTAGCCAGGGCGAACTAGGCGGCGCGCCCGGCCGGTGCCACTGTGTAAATGCAGAATACCTAGGGATTCTTAACATTCTGGAATAGGAGCAGGAAGCCAGGTCCTTTCCCCCTCATCCGGCGTCCGCATAGCCACTAAAAAAACGCAACACAATGTCAATTCTGCCGCCTGGAATTAAAATTTTGCCATTTTGTGCAAAAAATCGTTTCTAAGTACCTAAGTAACAGTTCAACGGGTTATCTGAACTATTACCAGCCCAATTACCGCCAATGGAGACAGCCTCCGCCAGCGCATAAAGCAACTGCCCCCGCTGCCGTCTGAAAGACAGCCGCGGGGGCAGTTCTTTTATGCGCTGATCGGTGTATTTGCAGCTATTTTTATCTCATGTTCCTGTTTACAGCTGCCGATTTCCAGATACCATACGACCTGCTGTTCATCGATATACGTATAATCCTTCCTTTCGCAGAATTTACGGCAATCTGCCTCGCTCCCATAATAAAGCGGCCTTTGAATCCCGCTCGGGCTTGCTTTATATACACAATATTCCTGATCCCTGTTTGCCATAAATACCTCCATTTCCCCGCCCGCAGGCGGCTTCGATCCGCTAAGTGTTACCTTTGGCTTCCGGACGGTCTGCCCCGTCCGGATGGTTGCATTATTACACGAATATACAGAAACGTCAAATTTTACCGGACCGGATTTGGATGCTTTTTTGATGGAAAATTTCTGCTGTTTGCACAAAATCCCGCCTGGGGGCCAAAACCACTTTTGTGAAATTGCACGCCGTCCAAGAGGGTTCATACACATAATCACCAATTTTCCAGACAGCCTGCGGGAATCCTTGGTATATAATCCGCAAAAATCCAAAAGTTTTATTCCTGACGGCGCCGTACCGCGAATAACCACAAGCCGCATCCGGCCAGAAACAGGATGCCTGTACTTACTATTTCAATATAAGGCATCCCACTGAAATGGTACAGCTCATTGCGGGAATAGAAGGCGTTTTCCATCAGCTTCGGACTCCAGACAGCCAGCGCCGCCGCCAGGGGGATGACGCGCAGCAACATGGAAATATAGTTCTGGCTGCCTTGTGAGAGGAAAAAGACAATGCCTGCCGTTGCGTATGCCGTCAAATAACAAAGCACCGCCAGCATCAGGCACCAGACGCCATGCGTCCAGTCCGGCCAGCAAAACTGCATCATCGTAAACGAATACATTTTACATGGAAAAAATACAAACGTACCATGTCTGAGCAGCAGCCCGCCGAAGACAGCCAGCTCGGCTGTTGTTACAAAAAATGTAGAAAGCATCACCGCCGCAGACTGGGTATTATAAATTTTTCTGCCCCTTCTGGAGCTGTACTGCAGCGGCTGCACCCGGCTTAAGCGATCCCGTACAAGCAGCGGCGATAACAGCAGGCAGACAGAAAGGCAGATCAGCGTCAGCAGATATCCGGCAAATCTGCTGACTGTCTGCGGCAGATCCGGCGGCAGAATATTTTGCCACAGCTTTCCTTCTCCATAGCAGGCCGTTTTGATATGTTCCAATTCTTTGGGACTGCATGCAGCCTGGCTTTCTGTCCAAAGCTCTTTGCGGTATTCCTTTTTCACCTGATATATCTGCTCCAGCAGATAAGAAGCATACAGGCTTGCTTCGATCCAATCCGTTTCTTTACTGCTCAGAAAGTTGTGCAGCCGCATCGCATCCGCATACGTTTCATCCTGGTCAGCGGAAACTGCCTGAGACGGCGCCTCTTCCACGGCTTTTTTACAGAATACCGCATACTGCTCAAAGGTCTTCAGCCCGTATTTTTTTCCGATGCTGCTTTGGGATACATATTGGTCCGCTGTTTTGTGCAGCTTGGGTATCTCTGCCTGAAACTGCATAAACTCTTCTTCGGAAAGGCCCGTCCCATATGCCTGCACCAATTCCCTGCACACTTTGGCCATTCCGTCGTTTTGCTGTTCGAAGGGCGATTCCCTGGTATAAGCTGCCAGAAACAACGTATCATATACAAATGCCAGAAATAATACTGCCAGCAGTATTCCTGGCCGCCATATTTTTTTCAATTCTTCCCAAATCATTCTGTCTCCTTTCTGTCTGCTTCTTATAGCCTTGCTCCATTCTGCCACCCAAAGTAAAATCCCCCATTCATCGCCAAAAATCGTTCTTAATCACCTGATATCTACACCAGATCTTTCCGGCAAAAATACCCATATCCCAAAGCCAGCAGCACCCCGGACAAAAGCAGGCAAAATGCCCCAACTGCGCATTCCTGCCACGGTACTACCGCATGGATCCCCATATCGGAAAACCACAGCGGCTGCGACCACCACAGCATAACCGGCGACCATAAAGCGGCTTCGTAAATTCCCCACTTCCCGGCATCTCCTGCCAGCAGTACCACTTCAAACCGCAGCGCTGCCAGAATCAGCACTGTCAGGAACGCAGTATAGGTGTTTTTCGCCATCAGCCCGGCCAGATGGCCAAGCATGTAAAAAATAACGACCAAAACCAGCCCCAGTGACAGTACTGCCGCCAGATAACTGTGCATCTGAAAGTCTGCCCACGGTACAAACGGCAGCTCCATCCCCATATAATGGATCCCATAAAACTGCGTGGCCATATCCGTATCCCAGATTCTGCCCAACTGCCAGGCTTTTGCAAAAATCAGGCAGGATACAACCGCCAGCATGCCATATGCCGCTGCCGCGTACAGCAGCCCGGCAAAGCCCTTTTCCCGCTGGATCCGCCTGCCGTGTTTCGTTGTATAGACGGTCTGCCAAGTGCGCTCCATATATTCCCTGCGGCATAGATACAGCGCCGTAAATACGGCCAGAAGTATCCCTTCCGCAAGAATTGCCCGGCAAAGCTTTGTAAACAGGGCATCAAACAGGTCTGTTGTCATACCTGCCGCCCCGACGTCCATAGAAGCGTTCCGGCGGATCAGCGCCCGGATCCTGCTGCTTTGCCTTTGATACTTCCATTGCAATGCCTCCGCGGCCCATCCTTCTATCCGGAAATTTTTAATGATCTGCTGCGCCGTTCTGCCTGTATCATACCCTTCCAAAATATCTGCGGCATCCTTTGTTTGGTTTAACAGCCATTCCTTTTGCACACTGTCCGGCAGCGCTGCCGCCTTTTTGGAAAAATCAGCGCCCATCCTGTCTCCTGCAAGTTCTCGGGCCTGCCTGACGCAGGCAATCTCATCTTCTCCATACACGCTCCCTGTTACCAGCAATAGATTAAATCCGATGCACAGCATCACAAATACATGCAGCGCGGGTATCCTGCAAAGTTTTTGCAATTCCAGCCAAAACAGCCTGATACCAGGCCATTTCCCGCCAGCTGTCCTTATGCGCTGTTTCTTCTCCGGCCAGAATCTGATTCTCATGCATACACCTTCTCTCTCGCATATCTGCCCGTTTCTTTGTTCCTAAACCGCTTTTTCCCGCACACAGACCGCCGTTTTTTTCAAAACATGGCCGCTGACAGTTCTTTCGGATATTCCCGTTGAACTCTTCTTTTTATGTGCCGCTGCGGTACAAATACAAAAAAGCATCTTCCAGATTCGGTACTGCCTGGCGGGCGCCTTCGATCCTGGCAGCCCGTTGCGGCTCCGTCACAATGCGCATCAGTGTCCCATACGCCCCCTGGCACTCGCTCAGCAGATAATCTCCGTCGCCAAGCGGCGTATCTGCCGGAACCTCATACACTCTCTGCCGCATACTTTCACAGATTTCCACCGGTGTCTCACAGCCGCAAATTCTATGATCCCGGATCATCACAATCTGGCTGGCAATTGTCTCAATATCCGATACAATATGCGTAGACAGCACAACAATCCGGTCTTTGGAAATCCGATGGATCAGGTTACGGAACCGCACGCGTTCCTTCGGATCCAGCCCTGCTGTCGGTTCATCCAAAATCAACAGCCTCGGGTCGTTAAGCATTGCCTGCGCGATTCCTACCCGCTGCAGCATCCCGCCGGAAAACCCGCGCATTTTTTTGTGCTTTACATCCGATAACGCCACCTCCTCCAGCAGGATATCAATCCGCTTTGCCGCTTCCTTTTTTCCGATACACTGCAGCGCTGCAAGATAGGTCAGAAACTGCTTTGGCGAATAATTTTTATAATACCCCGGCTCCTGCGGCAGATACCCGAGCAGCCCCCGGTACTCTTCCCCCATAGCAAGTATTTCTTCACCATCCCAGCGGATGGTTCCGCTGGTCGGATGCAGAAGCGTAGCCAGCATTTTCATCAATGTCGTCTTTCCTGCCCCATTCGGCGCCAGGAGACCGTAGACGCCGTTTGCAAATGTTAAATTAACATCTTCAAGCGCTGTAAAGTTTCCATATTTTTTTGTTACATGTTCTATTGAAAGCATAGCCTTGTGTCCTTTCTTTTTAATACAGACCCCCCATTTCCTCTGCCATATCCGCCTCAAAATAAAATCTTTTCAGCATCCCGGCATACAGCCCTCCGCAAACCGCAGCGCTCAGAACCGGCAAAACCGCCGGCATTCCCTTCCAGACATACGCCAGCCTGTCGCCAACCGCCAGCAGCACAGCCCCCGTCCCGCACCAAAGCACGGGCGCCGCACCTACTGCCAGCCAGTGTTTCCATCTCCATTCAAGCATCAGCTGCAGCCATGCATAAAAAAACAGCGCCGTAAACGAAATTCCTGCCAGCTGCAGCACAGGCCATGTTCCCTGCATACAGAGCTTTGCCCGGACATTGATGCCGCAAAGCAGCAAGGACGATACACCGGCCGACAGCAGCAGACGCAATACCGTCATCTGATGGAGCGACAGCCTGCATACCATCAGCGTCTGATACATGCCCGTCATCTTTTCTTTCCATACCGTCAGCAGATGAAACAGTGCATAAAATACCGGAGATGCCAAAAATACAAGCAGCCCCGGCAGCTGCGGGCTGTTTTTCGACGCTTCATACACCACAGCCCACAAGCAGCCGTCCAGCAGCAACGCAAGCAGCATGCAGTCCCATATGCCAAAGCAAATCCCCCGCAAGCCGACCGCACTGCAAAGGCTGTGCAATGCGCTTGTAAAATGACGCGGCTGCAACACAGCTTTAGCTGTAATCTGCCTGATCTGCGCTTCCTTTTCCGCTGCGTCAGGCCAGTCAATTTCCTCCAAACAGTTTTCTTTCATTTTTCCACTCCTTCCTGTCTTAACTTAATCTGAACGAACCAGAAAAGAAACACTTTTGACATTGTGTTGCGTTTTTTGATTGGCTATGCGGACGCCGGATGAGGGGGAAAGGGCCTGGCTTCCTGCT
>CANOET010000236.1 GCA_947564835.1 uncultured Eubacterium sp.
GCCGGAAGCCAGGCCCTTTCCCCCTCATCCGGCGTCCGCATAGCCACTAAAAAAAGCCCATCACAATGTCAACCCTGTCGCCTGGAATTAACATTGTGCCATTTTGCGCAAAAAATCATTTCTAAGTGCCTATTATAACCGGTCAGATACCCCCGCTATTTTTTATACCCAAAATCCGGAATATTCGTCCATCTCTCCCGGAAATAATGCGCTGCCAGCTTCGGCCTGCGGTCGCGTGTAAACAGCCCCTTCTTATTGCCCTGTACACGCATCAGCCCCTGGCTGGTCGCAAAATCGGCAAAGTTCCATACCTGTTCCCCGACAAAGTTCTCCATTGCGTCTACGACGCGGTGATTGGCTTTATAATAATCCACCTGGTATTCTTCCGTCCACATCACAGGTGTTGTATCGTGCAGCCCGGTCATCGTATCCGCGCCATATTCGGTAAACATAAACGGCTTGCCCTGGGCATTCCAAAATTCCATTTCTTCCCTGCACATATCCTCTGCTGCCTGCAGGTCGCCGCCGCAGGTATACCAGCCGTAATAACGGTTCAGGCAGAATACATCGCTTAAGCGCAGCGTGCAGTCATTTTTATAATCAGCCATCTGCACGCTGACAATCGTACACGGACGTTTCTGCGGGTCCAGCTCACGTGCCAGGTCATACAGCGGCTTGAAGTATTCATATGCCCCTTCTCCGGCGGAATCGGACTCGTTTGCAATGCTCCACATAACGACGCAGGCGCGGTTGCGGTCACGTGAAATCACGTCGCGGATGACTTCTTTGTGATGCTCAAACGTACGGATGCCGCCTTCTTCTGCCGGATCAAAGGTGTTTACTTTTTTGCCGTTTTTAAAATTGGCCCCGCCGCCGAAATTCAGGTTGACGCCGACTGCCGGGACTTCATCGATGACGACAATGCCTTCCTCGTCACACAGCTGCATCATTTCTTCGCTGTATGGATAATGGCTGGTGCGGAAGCTGTTGGCCCCCTGCCACTTGATCAGGCTCAGGTCCTTGATATTCATCGGCAGGTTCAGCCCGCGTCCTGCCGGGAAGGTGTCCTCGTGCTTGCCGTAGCCCTTAAAATAGAACGGCTGTCCGTTGATCAGGAATTTTCCGCCTTCTACTTTTACGGTACGTACCCCATAGGTCATTACATATACATCTTCGCCAAATGTTACTTCTACTTCATACAAATACGCTTTCAGCGGCTGCCACAGCGTTACGTTTTCGATCGTCAGTGTGCCTTTGGCGCCTGTCCCCTGCGCAACGACTTCCCCGCTGCGGGTGCGGATGAGAATGTGCGGCTCGCCTTCTCCGACAGTCTCGATCTCATACGCCACCTGCGCTGCCGTCCCATCCACCTCAGAAGTCAGCGCTACATCTGCAATATATGCGTTTGGCGTTGTATAGATCTTTACCGGACGGGTGATTCCGCAGTAATTAAAAAAGTCGAAGTTCGGATAATTGCGTTTTTTGCTCTCCTTCGACGCAAACATACCGCCGCCCAGCAGCCCGCTGCCGCTTTCACTGCCCACCGGAAGCGTCGAATAGTCGATGCGGTTGTCTACGGCAATGGTCAGAAGGTTCTCTCCGTCTTTGAGATATTCGTTCAGCTGCACTTCAAACGGCAGAAATCCGCCCTTATGCTCGCAGATCAGCTGGTCGTTCAGATAGACCTTGGCAATATGCGTCACAGCGGCCATGCGCAGCATCACCCTTTGGGTACGCATAAATGCCGGAACACTGATCGTGCGCTGGTAGAAGACCCAGCCGTAATGCTCCCTGAAATCTTCCCCCTCCTTTAGGTCATTGTACGAAGACGGCACTGCCATCGTCATCGCGTCCGCAAGCGGCGCCTCGTACCATTTTTCCTCAAATCCATTCCCATCGTCCAGTTTAAACCCCCAGATACCGCTTAAATCCATTAAACTCCTGGATGAAGTAATTACAGGATATAACATATTTTTTCTCCTTTCTTAGATCTGTATGATTCTCTGTTCATCCGCCTCCGCGTGCCGGAACGTAAACCTGCAAATGAATCCGGCACGCCGTTTCAGATCCGCATCATTAAGCCAGGTTTTCCAGAAACTCCCGGTTTACCTGCTCCTGATAGCCCCCTTTGTAGCTGCCCTCCAAAAACTTCGGAAGCGCTTCTTTTGCAAACCTCTCCCACGACGACGCTTCTTTTTTCACCAGGACCGGGTAATACAGTACGCCGTTTTTCTCTGCCGCCGCCTTGTCGCCGGGCGCGTCCCCGACCATCAGCACATGGTCTTTTTCATAGCCCTTTTTTAACATCTCCCCAATGCAAAAGGCTTTGCTGCCCTCTGACTGTGTAAGGCAGATATCAACTGATTCCATCATGCCGAATTTTTCCCACTCTTCCCTGACCGCCTCGTAATTGGCGGAAGACACGATCGCCACATCCGCTGCCCCGTGCGCGGCCAAAACCCCGTCAGCCGCCCCGTCAAACGGTTTTTTCATTTCTTCCGCAAGCTTCGTGATTGCCAGATTGACTGCTTCTGACCACGCCAGCGCCTTTTGGAAAATCTCCTGGCCGTTTTGTTCATAAGCCGCCTTTACGGATGCATTGGACAGCTCCTGCGCGGTTTCGGTCCAGGATACGAATGCCTGCACCTGCGGAATCTTGCGGTATGCCCCGTCTACATGCAGCAGCACCTTGCCCAGCGCCAGGAAGCGGTTAATCCCCCGGGTCATGGAATACAGATTGACCTGATTCCAGTGTGCCAGCACCGGCTCCTTCCATTCCTCTAACCCCCACTCAGCCACCATACATGGGCCAAAGCAGTGAAAATGCTTGCAGTCCATCGTATCCATGGCACAGCCGTCTGAATCAATACAGACCAAAAACTCTCGGTTCTTGTGATAGCTGTTTAATACACTCATAGCTATTGCCCTCCTTAATATCATAATTGTATCGGATCTCCCATCAGATTCCCAGTACGATTTTTGTTGATTTTAGCATGGATTTATGCTACTATAACGATTATATAAAAATTATGCTGCTTTACAGGTAACTAATGGTAACAGTTCGATGGGTTATCTGAACTGTTACAACTAATGTAGTAAATGATAAGAAGGTATTCATATGAACGTAGAACAATTTGAAGTAATGATATCCATGTGCCGTTTTCTCGACATTCAAATCCTTGTATTTGATGAAAACTATGAACAGATCGAACAGATTGATTTCTGCTTCCGGAAAAAAATGCTGACCGGGTTTGACTATCAGGAGATTATCCTGCAGATGGAGCAGCATCTGGAACCAGGCGTCTGTTACTTATATGAAGACGATATGAGCCTGCATTATTTCCTGCTGCGCTTTACCGAAGAAGATGCCGCGGCTGCGAATGCCCGCATGTTTTGCATCGGACCGATCCTGTACCAGCCGCTCAGCCGCCGCTTTTCCATAGAACTGGTTGAAAAAATGAATATCCCGGTCCGCTACCAGCAGGATTTTATAGAACATTTCAACCGGATACCGATCGTGCCTTACTATGACCTATGGAACCGTCTGATCATGTTCTTCCTGCAGCAGAGCCGGATTACCATCAAAGACCTGCGCCAAGCCGATACAGATACGATCCGGACCAATCCTGCTTCTGATTATCAGTACCTGGCCCCTGATATGCCGGACGTAGCGCTCCAGAACATCGAACAGCGCTACCAGCTGGAAAATGAACTGCTCACGGCAGTCACAGCAGGCAATATGCAAAAGGCGCTCGAAGTCCACTACCAGTTTATACAGTACAAGCTGCTGCCGCGTACCGCCGATCCGGTGCGCGACCGCAAAAATATTATGTTTACCTTCAATACACTGCTGCGCAAAGCGGTAGAGCTGGCCAAAGTACACCCGCTCCATATTGACAACCTGTCCAGGCAGTTTGCTATCCAGATCGAAACCGCCCTGACGGTAGAACAGCTGCAGTCTTTGGCTACAACGATGCTGCGCAAGTACTGTATGCTGGTAAACAATTATTCCAGACGCTCTTACTCCTCACTTGTACAGACCTGTATGGATTATGTAGATTTTCACTACAGCAACGACCTCTCCCTTGCCGGCCTGGCTGCGATGTGCTACGTCTCGCCATCCTACCTGTCTTCCTTATTTAAAAAAGAAACAGGCACTACGATCACCGACTATATCAACGGAACCCGGATCCGCCAGTCCATGATCTTTTTAAATGTATCCCAGATGTCTGTCGGCGAGATCGCCTCCCGCGTAGGCTTTTCCGACGCCAATTATTTTACCCGGACCTTTAAAAAAGTGCTTGGAAAAACGCCCAAGGCATACCGTGACGCAATCTGGCAGTGATTTATCCAAATTTCCCTACCTTAAATCTACGGATCAGCCCTTCCAGGCTTTCCGCCTGGCTGCTCATTTCCCGGCTGGCTGCAGCGCTTTCCTCTGCGGCCTGGGAATTGGTCTTAACCACTTCGTTGATATGCCCGACCCCGTCATCAATCTGCGAAATTGCCGCTGTCTGCGACTCCAGGGCAACGGCCACTTCGCTGACTTCTCTTGTAATAGCTTTGGAATCATCTACCACCTGTTTGAGCTGCTGCGCCGTCTCGTCAGCAATCACCATTCCTTTTTCCACCGCCTTGACTGAAGAACCGATCAAAGCCGTGGATTCCTTCGCCGCCTCAGAGCTCTGCGCCGCCAGTACGGATACCTGGTCCGCAACGACAGCAAAGCCCTTGCCCGCTTCCCCTGCACGCGCCGCCTCGATAGACGCATTCAGCGCCAGCAGATTCGTCTGTGACGCAATATCATTAATCGTCGCGATAATCTTGCCGATTTCCGTAGACGCCTGGCTGATCTCTCCCATAGAACCGACCATTTCCTGCATCTTCTGATTGCCGTCAATAATCTCCTGCCCAAGCACATCCACCTTTTTGCTGATCGCTTCCGCGTTCTCCGCATTCTTAGACACCTGTTCCGAAACAGAAGTCAGCGTAGCCGACAAATCCCCGGTAATTGCCGTCTGCTCCGACGCCCCCTGCGCCAGGCCCTCGGAGCTGAGCGCTACCTGCTGGGAATCATAAGACACCCGGTCCGCCACACGCTGGATCCCCTTTACCGTATCTGCCATGCTCTTTTCAAACTGCATCAAAGAATCCTGGATCCCCTTAAAATCCCCCTGCCACTCAACAGACGGCCGCACGTCAAAATTACCGCAGGAAAATTCCTGCATCGTATTCGAAATATCATCCACATAAGAAGACAAAATACCCACAGCCGTGCGCAGATGGTCCGCCATGCCGCCAAATTCATCATCCGAATGATACTTCAGCTCAAAATGCAGGTTGCCGGCCGAAAGCTCTCCCGCAAACGACTCCAGCTCCTGCAGCGGCGTTAAAATAGACGTCACAATCCGTTTACCAATCCTGGCCGCCAAGATTGATGCAGCAACAATAAACACAACAATCGAAATGCATCCTACGACAGCCATAATCTAGCTCAGCCGTACCGCCCGTGCCTTTTCCGCCGCGATCTGCGCGTCAATCTGCTTTGAAAGATCAACAAGATGATCCAGCACCGTCGCACTCTCCGTTAAAATCCGGGTAACTGCCTCTTCCTTTTCCCCTTCCTGTATCAGCTCCATAATATGCTGGCCGATGGGCCCCCACTCATTCAGCGCACCCACATACTGGCTGTACAGTTCATCTGAAATTACATCCGTTTCTTTCAGCGTAAGCACTTCCGGTTCAAGCTCCGTCAGCCTGGCCTCCACCGTCTCCCTATAACCGCTGTAGGTACCCCTGTCCCCGTCCAGCGCCATCTGAAGAATATTGCGGGCAGCCACATTGACATTAATCCTGCACAGCTTCACCGCGGTATCCGCTTCTTGCGCCCCGCTGTAGTTTTGCAGCTCATAGTACAGGCTTGAAAGCCCTGCAATACTGACCAAACCTGAAAAAATCATCAGGCTGATCACGACTGCATAGCCGAATTTCAGCTTTTTTTGCATTTTCATGCTTTCCAGTTTTTTTAGCATCCGATTTTCCTCCTCCATTTGTAATACATAGCATTTTATTGTTTTTGCAGCCCACTATTTCCGCAGCCGTGCATGCGGATCGTCCCGGCCCATACGGTTGCCGGGCCGTGTACGAATAGATTATAGTAAAAAATGTATGTTATGACAACCGCTAGTTTTGTGGTTTTAACTGAAATCATGGGATGCTGACGGGTGGATGGATGCGTATGGGGTGGCGGCAGAGTCATTGGGTTCCTGGATGTGTATGGGCGGCGGTAGAGTCATTGGGTTCCCGAAAGATCTTGATTGGGCAGGGGATGTGGCTATCTGGACGCTTTACGGGCTGTGGTAGGGGATGTGGCTATCCGGACGGCTTTGCGGGCTGCGGACAGGGGATGTGGCTATCCGGACGGCTTTGCGGGCTGCGGACAGGGGATGTGGCTAT
>CANOET010000237.1 GCA_947564835.1 uncultured Eubacterium sp.
CGCGCCCGGACGGTGCCACTGCGTAAATGCAGAATGCCTAGGGATTCTTAACATTCTGGAATAGGAGCCGGAAGCCAGGCCATTTCCCCCTCACCCGGCGTCCGCCCCGCACTTCCACCACCTGAATTTCCCCAAACCCCTCCGCCAATATTGACTTTTCCCCCGCAACCCTTTAAACTAATACAGAGGTGTACCATGTCAAAAAGAACAAACACAGAACATAAATTAAAACACGTAAAAGTATACGACCAGCTATACGAGCTGATTCAAAACGGAACCTTCCCGCCCGGCTCCAGGCTTCCGTCGGAAACGGCGCTTTCCGCGCAGCTGGACGTCAGCCGTATGACACTGCGCAAAGCGCTTGCGCTGCTGCAGGAAGACGGACGGACAAAAAATATACAGGGCGTAGGCCATTTTGTATGCAGCCAGGACGAAGCAGCCCCTGTGGCAAAGGTCTGTTCCGAAGCAGCACGCCACCCTGTCTATGCGTACTGCACAGAACATCTGGATTCCGTAGAAACCGCGTTCCGCATTGAACCGCCGACCAGGTCGATTTCGGATGCGCTAAAACAGTATACGCCCGCTGTTGTAATTGCTGACCGCTGGTATAAGCATGAGGGGGCGCCGCTGGCTTATTCCCTTAGTTTTCTTCCGATCGGGGTCATCGGTGACCATAAAATCGATCTAAATGATCCGCAGCAGCTGTCCGATTATTTGGAGCATGGCTGCTATGCGGAAAAAAATCAATGCAAGCGGATCTGTTCGTATTCGACGGCCGGAAATTTTACGGCGTTGACTTATACCCTGTCGGAGCAAAATTCTTTTCTGCTCGTACAGGAGGCTATTTTTGATGAAAACAGCCAGGTGCTTGTTTCCAGCAAGCATTATATCCCGTCGGAATTGTTTAAGATCGAAATCAGCCTGTAATTGCAATTACAGCTCCAGGGCGGAAAAGTCCTTTGTGTCTGCCCGGTAATAAAAGACTTTCCGCGAAAGGATCTCTGCAGGGTCAAAATGATTGTTGACGCTTTTTAACGTGTCCAGGATTTCCCGCGGCGAAATCGATTTGTCGCAGTGGATTTTTACATCATGGATGCTTGTAAATGCAGCGTAAAAGTTGCCGCCTGCCATTTCGGCGATTTTTTCTTTGACGCCCGGATAGAACATGGCAATGGCGCCGTTGGTCTGCTTCGTGGTGGTAATGGTCGGCACCTGGAGCGGACGGATCTTTTTCATACTGCTGCCAAGCGCCATAAAGGCGCCCTTGGAATACGGCGGATTGCGGGCATCCATCGGCTCCATATACATCCTTGGCGGAGCCAGTACATACGTATTCATCAGCGCTTCTTCGAAAAGCTGGTCATAATCGATCCCCCATTTGTCATAGGCGGGCTTCGGCACCTTGGATGTATTCAGCCCCATTTCCTGATTATCGCAGATAATCATATACAGTACCAGTGCAATATCCCCCACCCGCCGGTAGAGATGGTCTTTCAGCTCAAAACGGTGGTCGTTAAAGTTGATGGGGCGGATGATCAGATGCTCTTTCATTGCCTCATAATTGTCCAGAACGGAAAACACGTCTGAGCTGCGTAAACGGCGGATGGTTTGCAGATGGCGGTCTACAATGTTCCATACGCTGTCCCATCCCTGTTTTTGATACGTTTCAAATAAATAGCTTACTTCAAAACGGCACACGTTCTGATACTCTTTATCTTCATCGTCCCCGGCCAGAATAACGACAAAGCTGCCGATCAGCGTGTCGGATTCTGTCTTGTGATAACGGATATTCGTATCACGGACCATGTCTAATCCGTCTTTATCATCTTCCTGCGGGGTAAAACCGTCTTTATAATAAATCACTTTATCCTCTTTCAGATTCCATTTTTTGTTCTGTTTCAGCCCTTTTAAAAATTCTTCTACAAACAAATCCTGATCTGTCATATTATTCACATCCTTTCACAATTTTAAAATTCAAAATAGCAAAAATTTTTAAATTCAAGTTTTAATGCAGAAATTTTAAAGTAGAATTTAAAATCAAAATTTTGTGTCCAAATTTCAATTTAAATTTTAAGTCAAAATATGATACCAAAATTTTATACCAAAAATTTAAAGTTAAAAATTTACGTCCAAATTTTAAAGCCAGAATTTTAAAGTCCAAATTTTAAAGTCCAAATTTTAAAGCCAAAATTTTAAAGCCAAAATTTTAAAGCCAGAATTTTAAAGTCCAAATTTTAAAGCCAAAATTTTAAAGTCAAAATTTTATGCCCAAATTTTAAAATCATTAATTATTTTTCCGCATGTTAATTACTGACGCGGAATTTCCTGATTTGTATAGAAGCCCCTGGCATCTTATGCCAGAGGCTTCCGCTGCATCCACGGCCTTATTTTTCCACCATATGGATGACTTTCTTCGGACACTTTGCCACGCAGGCGCCGCAGCCCGTACATTTGTCATAATCAATATGCGCGATATTGTCTGTTACGTGAATCGCGTCGTGTTCGCAGTTCTTCTCGCACAGATGGCATCCGATACAGCCCGCGCCGCAGGCTGCCATAACGTCCTTGCCCTTATCCTTGGAATTGCACAATACCTTTACCGGAGCCGCATACGGCACCAGCTCGATTAAATGGTTCGGGCAGGCTTCGATACATTTGCTGCAGGCTTTGCAGGCTTCCGGATCGACTACCGCAATGCCGTCCACGATATGGATCGCGTCAAACGGACATGCTTTGACGCAGGAGCCGAATCCCATACATCCATAATTACATGCTTTCGGCCCTTTGTTCGGTACGTAGACAACTGCCTGGCAGTCTTCTACGCCGGTGTATTCATAATTCTGCTTTGCCTTTTCACAGTTGCCGCCGCATTTTACAAACGCAACCTTGCGTCCGCCTTCTTCTGCCGCGACGCCCATAATCTCACCGATCGCTGCCGCAACGGATGGGCCGCCGACCGGGCACTGGCCGACCGGGGCTTCGCCTTTGACGATTGCCGTGGCAAGGCCGGAGCATCCCGGATAGCCGCATCCGCCGCAGTTATTTCCCGGAAGGACGCCCAGGATCTTTTCTTCCCGTTCATCCACTTCTACCTTCAGCCGTTCCCCGGCTACGCCGAGGATGATCCCGACCAGGATTCCTGTGCCGCCGACCGCTGCAGCGGCAATGATAATAGCTGTTATATTCATCTGACTGTCCTCCTATATAACTCCGGAAAATCCGAAAAATGCGATAGACATCAGTCCTGCGGTTACGAGTACAATGGCAGAGCCTTTGAATGGTTCCGGCACGTCATTGTATTCGATTTTTTCACGCAGGCCCGCCATAATGACAATCGCGATAAAGAATCCGAATGCTGTGGAAAAACCATATACAACTGTCTTTAAAATGCCGTATCCATAAGTGACACTGTTTAACGCTACACCGAGCACTGCACAGTTAGTTGTAATTAACGGCAGGTAAACGCCGAGTGATTCATACAGGGCATGCATGAATTTTTTCAAAAACATTTCCACAAACTGCACGAGCGCCGCAATTACGACGATAAACACAATTGTCTGCAAATACTGGATATCCGCCGGATCCAGGATAAATTTATAAATCATGCCTGTGACAAACGCTGCCAGAGAGGTTACAAAGATTACGGCCGCGCCCATCCCGGCGGCTGTATCTACCTTCTTGGAAACGCCGAGGAACGGACAGATTCCGAGGAACTGGCTGAGTACTACGTTATTTACAATTGCCGCGCCGATCGCGGTTAAGATTAATTCTGTCATCTTCCGATCCTCCTACCCTTCTGATTTCTTTTCGCTGGAATGCAGATGCCCGCTGCACAGCGCATTGCCGCAGGAAGAACAGTCTCCTGCCAAACATCCCTGTGCCGGAGCCAGCGGCTTGCCTTTGGCTTCCGCGCGTTTCCTTAAGATATTCATGACAGCTACCAGCATCGATAATACGAAAAATGCTCCAGGCGCAAGTACGAAAATCGTAATCGGCGTATACCCTGCTTTTCCGGCTGCCGCGTCTGCCAGCGGCAGCACCTGTACACCGAAGATCTGGCCTGCGCCCAGGATTTCGCGGAAAATGCCGATCAGTGTCAGGCCGATGGTAAACCCAAGGCCCATGCCGACACCGTCAAAAATAGACGGGATCGCCGGATTTTTGGATGCATAGCTTTCCGCACGCCCTAAAATAATACAGTTTACAACGATCAGCGGAATATATAAGCCAAGCGACTCATATAAATCAGAGACATAGCCCTGCATTAAAAACTGGATGATCGTTACGAACGAAGCTACCACAACAATAAATGCCGGCATACGCACACCGTCCGGGATTACCTTGCGCAGCAGGGAGATCATCAGGTTGGACATAATCAGCACGACCGTTGTTGACAGCCCCATGCCAAGACCGTTCATAGCCGATGTGGTAACCGCAAGCGTCGGGCACATACCAAGCATCAGGATAAACGTCGGATTTTCTTTGATAATGCCGTTTGTCAGACGTTCCCCGCAGATCTGTCCGAGACTGGCATTTGTATTCTTATCTGCTCCCATTAATTACCGCCTCCTATACTTCTGAAATAAGCAAGCCCTGCGTTGACTGCATTCGTAACAGCCCTGGTGGAAATGGTCGCGCCGCTTAACGCGTCGATTTCGCTGTCCGAAGACGCACCCGTCTTCGTAACGGTAAATACTTCCACACTTTTGCCTTCAAACTGGGCTTTGAAATCCGCATCCGCTACTTTGGAGCCAAGGCCTGGCGTCTCGCTGATGGCTGTCGTCGCATAGCCGTTTAACACGCCTTCCATCGTAATCCCCATGGACATTGTGATATTGGCCTGGCTTCCTTCGGTAGAAGTCACGGTAATCACATATCCGACTGGATTGCCGGAAGCATCCAGCGCTACCTGCGCCCCTTCCACCAGGTCATTCGCAAAACCGGCATCCGCTGCAGCTTTTGTCGCCGCGTCCGCATCAAAGTCCGCATATGGTTCAAACGATGCCGCATCCTGAAATACTTCGCGGTACGCAGCCTGTTCCTTTTCATATTTCGCTTTTGCAATCGGGTCCAGCGTAATGTCATGCACCAGGCCGAGCAAAAATCCGGCTACAATGGTAATCATTGTAAGAATCAGTGCGTCATGTACAATCTTGTTTTTCATGCCTGCTTCCCTCCTTTGCCGAATGCAGCCGGAACCGTAAACCGTTCGATCAGCGGCACTAACAGGTTGCTGAAGATAATCGCATAGGAGACACCTTCTGCATTTGCACCGAAAATACGGAAGATTCCGGTCAGAAGACCTAAAATAATACCAAATACAATTTGTCCGAGCGGGGTAATCGGGGATGTTACGTAGTCTGTCGCCATGAAAAACGCACCGAGCATAATGCCGCCGCCGCACAGCTGGGCTGTTACAAACGTCCAGTCAAAGCCATGCCCGCCGAACAGCAGGATAAACACGGTAAAGGTAATAATATAAGAAGCCGGGATCCTTAAATCAATGACTCCCATCAAAATCAGGAAGACAGCGCCGATTAAAATCGCAATCGCCGAAGTCTCGCCGATCGTACCGGCAGTCTTGCCGATCAGCATATCCATAACGGTCACATTCAGCTCTTCCCCGTTTTTCAAAAGGGCAAGCGGCGTTGCCGTGCTGACACCGTCATATGTAAATGCCGTCATGCTTCCGGTAAAGGAAATCAGCAGGAAGCATCTGGCGCCGAGCGCCGGGTTCATAAAGTTCTGGCCCAGCCCGCCGAACAGCATTTTTACGACAACAATCGCAAACACGCCGCCTAACACCGCCTGCCAGTACGGAAGGGACACCGGCAGATTTAACGCCAGCAAAAGCCCGGTTACGACCGCGCTTAAATCCTTTAACGTATCCGGCCGCTTGGTAATCTTTTCAAATGCCCATTCTGAAGCCATGCAGCTTGCAATTGTAATTACGATCAAAAGCAGCGCCCGCAGCCCAAAGTTATAAACACCGAACAGGCTGGTCGGCAGCAATGCCAGAATGACATACAGCATGATTTTGTCCGTAGTATCCTTGGCACGGACATGTGGTGAAGATGAAACTTTTAACATATCACTCACAATAGTTCACCTCTTTCTTCGTATTCCTTTTCTTCAAATTATTTTTTTCTCCGATCCGCAAGAATATTTTTCTTCATCGTCTTAATGGACTGTGCCAACTGCCTTCTCGCCGGGCAGATAAAGCTACAGCTTCCGCATTCCACACATTCCATACCGTTCCACTTTTCAAACGTTTCCTTGTCTCCAAAATCAGAAAACTTCGCAAGCCTGGACGGGACCAAAAGCTCTGGACAGGCATCCACACAGCGGCCGCAGTTAATACATGCCGTAGGCGCACATGCCGCCACTTCATCCTTTGTCATACAAAGCAGCGCCGAGCTTGTTTTTGTCGCCGGGATATCCAGCCCAAACAGCG
>CANOET010000238.1 GCA_947564835.1 uncultured Eubacterium sp.
TTCTGGAATAGGAGCCGAAATCCAGGCCCCGCCCCCTCATCCGGCGTCCGGGCAGAAAAAAACGCAACACAATGTCAAAAATGTTTCTTTTCTGATCATCCAGGTTAGGTGCATTACTGATTTATAAAAATAACTGTTTTTAGTTATATTGAATTTTATAAACAGAAAGTATTGACAATATAAATACAGTACTATATAATATATTTAAATACTTGTCATATTTTGACAATATAATGAATCGTACGGAGTAAAGTGAGAAATAAGGAGGCGGTTTTATGACAAAAATTTGTAAGTCAGTTGTCTGTGCGATGAGCGCTTATATCCTTCTGCTTGTTCCTTATATGGCCTATTTTGTAATGAGTGTGTCCTATGATGCAGCAATCAGAATACCGATGGATCAAACAGAGAATTTTTGGCCATCATTCAGCAGTTTCTTCTGGTCAGCGCTTGTTGGCATTGTTTTATGTTATGTTTTTAACAGCAGATTTTTTACAAAACAGACAAAAGGGATGTCTATGACTGGAAATTATAAAAAGGAACTTCTCAGACAATCAGTCACTGTAGCGCTGTGTCTGGCTGCAGCAAGCCTCCTGCTCAGCATAGGTAAGGTTCAATCAAGATTATCTGCTGTGTTTCAGGAACTTTATTATGCGATAAGCAATACAGGATATTTGCTGGAAACTGCGGAAATCGAAACGGCTATGCATATTACAAAGGTTGCCCGGTATTTTCAGAATGCTGTAATGCCAGATGTGCAGAAAATGATGAATTTAATGGTAGTATATCTTTTCTACCAGGGGATGCGGATGTTGTTTGATCTGCGTACAAGAAACATGGCAGCAGCAGGCTTGTAGAAATTTTCAAAACATGAAAGTAATAAAATATCGTTCTTCTAAGAAGGCTCCGCAATTCTGTGATCTGTAGAACTGCGGAGTTTTTTTGCTATGGATGAAGCTTATGAAATCGAATCAGATTTTATGTGATGGTTGACATTATAGCTTTTTTAGACTACAATATATAAATAATGAGAAAGGACGATGTGTTGAAAGATTGTTTGGAATTGGATTTTCTCATCTTAAATCAATAATGGTTACATTAGAAAGTGAAAATAGTAATAGTAACTATATATAGATACTATTGTGTGGAAAGGAGAACATCAATATGAACCTGCTGTTTGTTATGTCAGCTTCAGGAAGTATTATAGTGTTGTTTTATATTCTTTTGAAATGTTTAACAGGTAAACACTTAACTGCGAAATGGAGAAGCCGGATTTTAAAGATAGCTTTATTTTTTTATTTATGTCCCTTTCAATTAGGAAAAATCTATGCACAAAGTCACTATGATCTTTTTTTGGAAGATATGGAAAAACTGGATATTATATATATGAAAGACATTATTCAGATTACTTCAAATGTGCTTCCGGCTGTCTCGCTGAATATGACTTATAAATATTTATATCAGGCCGGTTTAGTTATACTTAGCGTCATTTTAATTTATGGGGCTGTGGCATATCAGAAACAGAAAAACAGCATATTGCGCCGGAGTATTGCGCTTCCTAATGAGAAAATTACGGAATGTGTGAAGGAACAAGCAAAAAAATTAAAAATAAAAAGGAAAGTTATCTGTAGATATTGTGAAGGAGCAGAGCCGGTATCGGTTGGTATCCTGCATCCGGTGCTGATTCTGAACGATTTGGATTTGGAAGAGCATGTTCTTGAGTGGATACTGAAGCATGAGCTGATACATATTAAAAATCTTGATATACTTATACGAATAGTTTGTGTGATTGTATTTGCTTTCAATTTTTACAATCCGTTTGCTTTTTATCTTTTACTGGAACTTATTAGTGTCAGTGAACTTGTTTGTGATGAGGAACTCACTGCTTCATTTGATGAAAAGGAACGCGCGCAATATTGTCAGCTGTTATTTGAAACTGCATGTAAAAAGCGGGATCAATTTCTATTAGCCACTCATTTTAACAATCGTTTTAAGTTAAAAGAGAGAATAGAAATGATACTGAATGGAACAAGAAAGAAAAAAACGTTAAATAGAATGGCAGGTTCGGTTTCCGTTTGTTTTAGTATTTGCATATTTTTCTTATCCGTTTTTGTTTATGAACAACCAAACGTCGTAGAATTAACAGGCAGCGGAATGGAAATAGAACGTGGATATAATAATGAATCTATTCGGTTTTTTGTTAAGGAAGGAAAGGAAGAAAACAGTTTAGTAGCTGATCTTTTGGATGATGGGGGAATAAACTTAAATTTGAATGGATATTTTGTAGATGAGGACGGAAATCAGTTTCTGGTGGGAGAACAAGGGCAGGAAGTATGCAGGCACCATTACTATGAAAAGGGAACATGTTATGAACATGTCAGAAATGGGCAGGGATGCATTTATCGTGCGTTTCACACCAGGAGGTGTATGAAATGCGGCAGGGTTGTGAAAGGGGGAATTGCGTATGAGTTTGAATCTATCATATGTCCGCATTAAGCGCTAGTAAGCTGTAACTGATGGGGAATGATTCGTAAGTTTTTTGATGTTGCAATGTTCACAAGAATACAGAAAGGATGGAGAGAGCAATGAATAAGTATAGAAAGGTTTGTTTCTTAACGGTGATTATTGTTTTGTGTTTCCATGTTGATTCCATTTATGCATCTGAACAGACTCAAAAATTAATAGAAGCTGAAAATTGCAGTAGTTGCGGTAGTGAAAGGCTGGTCTATGAAAGTTTAAAAGATGATATGGATATTTTAAGTCTGGATGGATATTTTATAGGCGAGAACGGAACAAAATATGGGAATGAAGAGATGCTTCCCCGGGCGTGTACACATAATAATTATGTTAAGGGGAGTTATACGAAGCATGTGAAAAATGGTAACGGATGCATAAATTATATATATAGCGCTAAGAGATGTAACAGCTGTGGCTATATCATTCTTGAGGAGCTTCTGTATAAAGTGAGCTATCCGGTATGTGTTCATTGATCGCATGTCTCATTGCACACATTTTAAGCAGTTTTATAGGCATTTTGTGTTTGCGGAAGAATGAATAGGAGTTTGCACCGCAAAAATATTTTTGATAGCTATTGATATTTTATATTATGATGTATGATTAAGATGAGATACGAACGATAAGAGAGTATATGTTTAGAGAAGTAGGATAGAGGAGAAATTTTAAGTGGATAATTGTGGAGAAATCCTTATATATCAATCCGAAGATGGTTTGACAAAAATTGAAGTTAAAATACAAGACGAACAGTATGGTTGACACAACAGCAAATGGCAGATTTGTTCCAAACATCACGAACAAATGTAGTAGAACATATTGTACACATATATATGAAGAATTTGAATTAGATGAAAATTCAACCTGTCGGAAATTCCGACAGGTTCGCAAGGAGGGAAATCGTGAAGTATCACAGGAGATGACCTACTATAATCTTGATATGATAATTTCTCTTGGTTATAGAGTGAAATCCAGAATGGCGACGAGAACGTGCAAATGCACTGCTATGATTGATATCTAATTTCAATATAGATATCAATCATAGCAGTGCATTTGCTGCATTTTATAACCTTATTTTTTGAAATTATTATATTTTTGTTTTATTTTTGATCCGGCCAGACACCAAACACTTCCGCCATCCTAAGAATCTGCCTGGCCCAGTTCGTATGCGTCTTTTGCTCATTCATCCGTTCCCTGGAAGCATTTGCTGCCACGCAGGATGACAGGGAAGGGTCCCAGTTTAAAATCCGGCAGGCGTCTGCATAGTCTTTCTGCGGAATTCGGTACGCATCATTGACAGACGCAATCTGGTTCGGATGAATTACTGTTTTACCGATAAATCCGCACAGCCTGTCTTCCGCCAGCTCCTGTTCCAGCCCTTCCTTCCAGTCCTTGCCGTTGTAATACTCAAAAACAGGTCCGGATACGACATAATCCATGCCATATACGGTGATCAGGTCAGAAAACAGGTCCGCAACCGGGCGGATGCGGTGGATGGATTCACAGGCATGCCGCCGGAATGAGAATAAATGACACAAATCATTGCCGCCCACCCGGATATTCAGCACCAGGTCTTCCACATGGGAGAGTTTTTCTTTCAGTGCGTAAAGGATATCATAACGGCTGCGCAGGTCGATCATGCAGGCGCTTTCATAAATAGGCATCAAATACAGCGGGTGAGGGCTTTGTTCATTGGCAGCAGTCACGGCTTGTATGTAAGCATCTGCAAGATCCGGTGCAAATTTAGGGATGATAAAGCCGTTCAGCAGTGACTGGCTGGGGCCAAGCAGCGTCAGCAGACGCGCAATCTGCCCCGGCTCCCGCACACGGACAAAAATCTTCGGCAGATAAAAGGATTGCTGCTGCGCGGCCTGGCTGATCTGGCGGATGGAAGCTGCCAGGGAATGTTCTGCTTCTGCTACATGCAGGTCGCTGATCGTATCTTCCAGGCACAGGGCGAGGGAAAAATGACTGCCGAATTTTTCGCTGATAATCGAAGCGGCAATCGTGTCCCGGTTGGCGGGGCAGTATAACAGCGGGCCGACACTGTAATAGATCGATGAATTTTTCATGCTTTGCTCCTTTTTGATTGTTTCAATCCCTTTATAGTATAGAGATTATGCCGGCATTTAGCAATCCTTATTTTTACCGTCTTTTTTTATTTCTTGTAGGATCTGGTTTTGCCGCTGCACTTCCAGCCACAGGCTGATATAATAAATGGCCGCGCCGATGGCATACGGGACGGAAAACGACAGGATCAGATCCTGTAATCCATGCGGGTGGATATACGCAAAACAGGAGGCAATTTTAGTACCGGCAATGATAACGGCAACCGCACACAAATACTGGATCAGGAGCATCCCGACCGGGGAAAACCGTTCCAGACGGTAATGCTGGGACAAAACGCCGACGCCTAAGATACTGAATATCAAAAATAAAAACAGGTTCAGCTGGGCAGGGCTGACCTTGCCGGTTACAAGCACTTCAAACGCAGTCAGAGATACGGAGACAAACGTATAAGTGACGCAGATCACAGGAACAATATTTTTTTTATTCACGATCTTCATGCCGGAATCCTCCCTTATTTATTGTATTTAAAAATAAATTAAATTTCTGCTTATAGCTGCGGTTAATACGGATGCGCTCGCCGTTATCCAATAATGCGGTTACGCGCATATTCAGTTCCGGTTTTAAGACGTCGATTTTGTAGACATTTACAACCGTGGATTTGTTCACCCGTACAAACCCCAGCTCAAAATAGGCATGCTCCAGATCCTGCAAAGAAACAGGGATTTGTACGACTTCACGATCCAGGCAGGCAAACGTTTTTTTGTCTACAGATTCAAAATAATAGACATTCTGCAAGGAAAAAAAGATCTCTTTTCCATCCGCTTTTCCGACAAGCCTTTGCCGGTGCTTTTTCAGGTCATCTAAAAGCTCTGTAATTTCCCGGGTCTTCCTGCGGTAATAAACATCAACATAATCCTCCGCCAGGTCCGGCTGCTCGTACTCATAAATCTTCAATGGCTTATTCCTCTTCCAAAAACTGCAGATATTATAACATAAACATCAGCATAATGACCAGATAGGAAATTTGAAAATTTTTCCGGAACACCAGATACACGCTGCCGAAAAGCAGGGACTGCACGACAGTGAAAATACCTGTGGCAGCGCCCTGGGTTGCGATATGAACCAGGCCCCACGTTGCCGCAAGCAGCATACCGCCGGACGGGATGCGCGCGCAGCCGGCAAAACGGCTCTCAAACGCCAGCTGCCCATGTGCGATAATCAGGGTGACCAGCAGGCTTTCAAAGGCATAATAGACATATTGGAATAAAAATTTGACAGCTCCGAGGGCAGACAATTCAATCGCCGGTTTCCAGCCGTTCCATGCCCATGTTGTATAAACGACGGACACGGCAAAGATTGCTGCCGCCAAAAGCAGCTGCTTCTTATCCGGGTTCTTATCCAGGGCGCCTTTCAGGCAGGCAGGCAGCTGGCGCAGCAGCAGTAAGCCGGTCAGGCCCCAGATCATGCAGGTGATGGTCCAGTGGATCAGCTGGTATGCAACGGGCCATGAGCCGGATGGCTGGCCGTAGACAGCTGTTTCCGCCATAAGCACCAGCACTTCTGCGCCGAGTCCGCCGAATGAGCAGAAGGCGGCGTTGAGGTGGCCGTTGGCAGTGCGTGTTTTGGGTTGTTGGTTGCTTGTGAGTGTTTTCATAGTGGTTACCTCTCTTTCTGGATATAGGATATAGCAACGGGGGAGGGGATGCAATGGGGGAGGGAGTATGCTGCATTTTGGGAGGGCTATGTTGCGTTTTTTGATTTTTGATTGGCTATGCGGACGCCGGGTGATTGTGTTGTGATTTTTGATTGGCGGTGCGGACGCCGGATGAGGGGGAAAGGGCCTGGCGTCCGGCTCCTATTCCAGAATG
>CANOET010000239.1 GCA_947564835.1 uncultured Eubacterium sp.
CGTTGCCCCAGTCCGCCCAAGGTGTGTCTCCCGGCGCGTCCCTGGTCCACAGCCCACAGAGTCGTCCGGTTAGCCACATCCCCCCTGGCTATCCATAATCTTTCGGTAAGCCAAAAAATACAGCGCAATGTCAATTCTGCTTTCCAGGATCAAAACCCGCAAGAACTATCCAGGCAGCCCTGAAAATAATTCTATAGCAAAATCCCGCAATCTATGTTAAAATAAGCCCAGAACCCATAAGAACTGTGCAAAGGAGAAAGGGACAAAAAATGATGAAACGAATCACCTCACTGTTTGGAATCCTGGCATGTCTGACAGTCGTGGCAGTGCTTGGCGCTGTAATTATGATGCAGAACAAAACAGCCGGAGCAGACAGTATGGATGTAATGGGCTCCCGCAAAGAACATACCTCTAAGGAGCCGTCAGGGCAAAAAACAGACACTGCAAACGGCAATCACACAGACGGTGCAGATTCCGCCGAATCCGGCCAGGATCAGGCCGCTTCGCCAGACCAGGCCAAGCAGGCGAAGGACAAGCAGTCTGCGGAAACTACAAAAAAGAAAACAAAAAACAAGCCCGGAAAGGAAGATAAAGCCATACAAAAGCTGATTGCAAAGATGACGCTGGAAGATAAGATCGCCCAGTTATTTATGCTGACGCCGGAAGCGCTCACCGGTACCGGGCCGGTAACCAAAGCAGGGCAGGCGACCAAGGAAGCGCTGGACCGCTATCCGATCGGCGGATTCGCCTATTTTGCGCAAAATATCCGTTCGGAAGAACAGTTTACAACTATGGTATGGAATGCCCGGCAATACAGTATGGAACGCACAGGGCTTCCGCTGTTTATTGCCGTGGATGAAGAAGGGGGAAGCGTCGCAAGAATTTCCGGACAGGATCTGGAAAATGTGCCGCAAATCCCGGATATGGCTGAAATCGGTGCAGGCGGGGATCCTGCGGCAGCCTATGAAGTCGGTGAACAGATCGGCGGATATTTGAAACGTTTTCTCGTAAATGTTGATTTTGCCCCGGTGGCGGATATTTATTCCAATCCGGAGAATAAAGTCATACGAAAAAGGTCCTTCGGAAGCGATCCAAAAGCTGTGGCGGCTATGGTGGCGCAAGAGGTGCGCGGGCTGCATGCGCAGGGGATCAAAGCAACCTTAAAACATTTCCCGGGCCACGGCAATACTTCGCAGGACAGCCATAAGCAGGCTGCTGCAGCGCAGCAGTCGCTGGAGGAGCTGCGAAGCTGTGAATTGCTGCCGTTCCAGGCAGGCATTGACGCCGGTGCGGATTTTGTAATGGCGGGGCATATTTCCTTTCCAAACATCCTGGACGATGATACGCCGGCTTCCTTATCTTACAAGCTGCTGACAGAGCTGCTGCGGGAAGAAATGGGCTTTGAGGGGATTATTATTACCGATGCGCTGGATATGGAAGCTGTTACCAGCCGCTACAGCTCTGCGCAGGCAGCGGTGCAGGCGGTCAAAGCCGGCGCGGATATGCTTCTGATGCCGCAGGATTTTGCCAGTGCCTACGATGCGCTTCTTACTGCCGTAAAACAGGAAGAAATCAAAGAAAGCCGCATTGATGAATCCCTGCTGCGGATTCTGAAAGCGAAAAAAGCATCCGGTACGAAACAGGCAGACGCACAGAAAGCGGATGAGGCAGATACGCAGACAAAAGACGCACAGCAGGGCAGCAAAGTAATCGTCATCGATGCAGGACACCAGAAACAGCAGGACAGCAGCAAAGAACCGATCGGCCCCGGCGCGGAGGAACAAAAGCCGAAAGTAGCTTCCGGCACAGAAGGCGCTGCCAGCGGATTAAAGGAATACGAATTAACCCTGCAGGTCGCATTGAAGCTGCAGCACGCATTAGAAGAAAAGGGTTATCAGGTGCAGATGGTCCGGACAACCAATGATGTGAATATCAGCAACAGCGAACGGGCGGAAATTGCCAACCAGGCAAACGCAGACGCATTTATCCGCATCCACGCGGATAGCTCCGAGGATCCCGATGCGTCAGGCGCCATGACGATCTGCCCGACCAAAAATAATCCTTACTGCAGTGAAATTTATAAAAAAAGCAGGAAGCTTTCCGATGCCGTGATCCAGGGGATCGCAGAAAAAACAGGCGCGAAAATACGCGGAATCTGGGAAACCGATACAATGAGCGGCATTAACTGGTGCAAAGTGCCGGTTACGATACTGGAAATGGGATTTATGAGCAACCGGGAAGAAGATCTGTTAATGGCGCAGGACAGCTACCAGAATCAGATTGTGGAAGGAATTGTAGCCGGTTTGGATCAATTTTTGTCAAAATAAAGGGAGAAAAATCATGGAAATGGATATGGAATTTCTGCGCAAGCTGCCGACTCCGGAAGAGTTAAAAAAGCAGTTTCCGGTCAGCGGGCAGATTGCGGACAGAAAAGCAAAACGGGATGAAGAGATCTGCAGGATTTTTGAAGGAAAGGACGACCGGCTGCTTCTCGTAATCGGCCCTTGTTCGGCAGACCATGAGGATGCAGTCATTGATTATATTTTAAGGCTGCGCAGGGTGCAGGATCAGGTATCGGATAAAATCCTGATCATCCCGCGTATCTATACAAACAAGCCGCGCACCATCGGAGTCGGTTATAAAGGCATGCTGCATCAGCCCGACCCGGAAAAAAAGACAGATATGCTGGGCGGTATCATCGCAATCCGCCAGATGCATATGCGGGCCGTGGAAGAGACAGGCTTCACATGCGCCGATGAAATGCTTTATCCGGAAAACCACAGATATCTGTCGGATCTGCTTTCCTACGTAGCTGTCGGCGCGCGTTCGGTAGAAAACCAGCAGCACAGGCTGACCGCAAGCGGTATCGGGATTCCGGTAGGAATGAAAAATCCGACCGGCGGCGATGTTACCGTTATGATGAACTCCATTATCGCGGCACAATGCAGCCACACCTACCTGTACCGCGGATGGGAAGTGCATACAGGGGGAAATCCTTATACACATGCGATTCTGCGCGGTTATGTAGATAAATTCGGACGCAATATCCCGAATTACCATTACGAAGACCTGCAGCATGTCATTGAGCTGTACGGGGAAAAAGAATTGTCCAACCCGGCTGTTATTATCGATACGAACCATTCCAATTCCGGAAAAAAATATCTGGAACAGATCCGCATCAGCAAGGATATTATGCACAGCTGCAAGGTATCCGGGGACATTCGCAGGCTGGTAAAGGGGCTGATGATTGAGAGCTATCTGGAAGACGGCTCGCAGGAGGTCAGCGGACATTGCTATGGGAAATCGATTACTGACCCTTGCCTGGGATGGGAGAAGACGGAAAAGCTGATTTTGGAGCTGGCGGAGCTTTGGTAGTGGGGGTGTTGTGATTGAGCTGAAGAAATTGGGTGTGGGATTCCGGACGTGACCGAGTCAGCGGAAAGGAGCTGCGGCCCGGCGGCATAAGACTGGGCGATTAGTTCTCCGCAGCGTTGCCCCAGTCCGCCCAGGGTGTGTCTCTCCGGCCAGTCCCCGTCCCCAGCCCGCAGAGTCGTCCGCGCATCCACATATATTGTTCCCGCTCCACAAATCCGTCTGCGCATCCACATACAGAAAATCCCCCATTGTCAGAAAGATTCCCCCACGCATTATTTTTTTTGGTTTCACCCCCTGTCTCTTGACAATACCTTCATTTTGTACTACTCTCTCTCTATATATACAACAAAATACGACCTGTTTTTTGCGAATCGCTCCACACGAACAATGACAGGTACACCAAAAGGAGGAGAAATATGTCTCAAGCAAAGAAGAGCCATGTCGAGACGATCACGCTGGAGCAGGTTCCAGACAGTGAGAAGAAGAGCTGGCCTTCCATTGCCTTTATCTGGGCAGGAAACGTCATCTGTGTTCCTGCGCTGATGATTGGTTCCATGGTATCTGCCGGGCTGGATTTCCGCAGCTCCATTCTGGCAATGTTTATCGGTTACGGTATTGTGGTCGCGCTGATGATGCTGATCGCGGCTCAGTCTGCCCAGACCGGCAGGCCGACAACAGTTGCGGTGTCCAGAGCGCTGGGGGACCGGGGGTCCCAATGGACGCTGTCTTTGATTATTGCAGTATCTATGATCGGATGGTATGCTTATCAGACCATTGTATGTGCGTCTTCATTTTGTACACTGATGCAGACGGGATTCGGTATTGCGTTTCCGGAGTGGCTTGCATGTATTCTTTGGGGAACCTTGATGCTCGTTACGGCGTTTTATGGTATTGGCCTGACCAATGTATTAAATGTGATCAGTGTACCGCTGCTGTTTGTATTTTTGATTTATGGAGTATCTATTGCGCTGGGGGACGGCGGGGCTGCCTTATTGTCTTCGTATCAGCCTTCCGGTGACGGCGGCATGATGGTGGGCATTACGATTTCTGTGGGCGGTTTTATTTCCGGCGCTGCGACCTGCGGGGATTATAACCGTTACAGCAAGGATGGAAAAAGCGCGGCGCTTTCCTGTCTGTTCGGTGTGATTCCGGCAGGTGTAGGGGCATTGGCGTGTGGTGCGATTTTGTCAATTTGTTCCGGTGATTCGGATATTACGGCTATGTTTGCAAATGTAGGGCTGCCGATTGCCGGGATGCTGGTCCTGATTTTGGCTACTTGGACTACAAATGTAGGAAATGCTTATTCTGCAGGGATTGCGGTGGTGAATATTTTTAAAATGAGGGATGATCAGAGGGCTTTGGTAACTGCGATCTGCGGTATTATCGGAATCCTGCTTTCCCTGGGCGGCATTGTGTACTATTTTGTAGATTTTTTGTCGGCGCTCAGTTATTTAATTACGCCGATCTGCGCGGTTCTGATCGCAGATTACTGGGTGATGGGACGCGGAAAAAGCGAAGGATGGGAACCGTTTGAGGGTGTGAACTGGCTTGGGATTATTGCCTGGATCTGCGGCGCGCTGACGACATATTTTGACAAGTTTTTTATTCCGGAGCTGGTGGGTATTGCGGTAACGGTTGTGATATACTGGATTTTGTGTACCTTTGTCAAAAATCCAAAGTATAATCCATTTGCATAAATTGCAGAAACAATAACAATTAGCAACAGGAAAGGGAATAAGGTGAAAAAATGGCAAAACAATTAGGACGCGAAGAATTAACAAAAATTGTCTATGGTTCCAGCTTTTACGGCGGAGGAGGCGGCGGGGCCAGCGAGGAAGGGCTGGCGCTGATCAAGGCGATGTACCAGGAAGACCCACATGCATCCATTCAGATGATCGATATTTCAGAGATGGAAGAAGACCCGGATGTTGTTTCCACCATGGTTGCGGCGCTTGGATCCCCGGTAGCGACAAAAGGAAAGACCTTTCAGGAAGAATCCGTCAATGCGGTAAAGGGAATGAGCGATGAAGCCAGTTTTTTGGGCAAAAAGCTGAAATATGTCTACTCCGGGGAAATGGGCGGGGGAAATACCCTGCTGCCTTTGTACGCGGCGTGGAAATGCGGCCTGCCAATTATCGATACGGATGGAAACGGACGCGCAGTTCCGGAACTGAATACGGGGCTGCTTCCGGTACATGGGATCCCAACCAGCCCGATCGTTCTGGCCAGCGAAGCAGGCGATACAATGGTAGCGCGGACAGAAAATCCAATGGACTGCGGCGCCTGTGAAAAGATCGCCAGATATATGTGCCAGGCATTTGACCAGGGGATCGGCATTGCAGCCTGGATGATGAATAAAAAACAGCATCTTGAGGCCTCTGCGATTGGGCAGATGACACGGGCGATCCAGGTCGGAGGCATCCTGATGACTTCACCGACGGCAGGCGTGATGGGCAGGCTGATGGATTATTTTAATATTAACAGGACGCCGTTCCAGGCGATTGTAAAAGCAGGCACCATTACGGATATTCAGATCAATTCTGCAGGCGGATTTGATACAGGGGTAACGACGGTGCGCGCGGATGACGGCCAGGTCTTCCAGGTTATTTTCCAGAATGAGAATCTGTATGTGCAGGCAGGGGAGAAAACGATCGTTACTGTTCCGAGCATTATTTCCATACTGGACTTAAGCAGTGAGCAGATGGCGGTTCCGGTGTCTAACAGTGAGACTTACGTGGGGATGCGCGTTGCACTGACGGAAACCAAAGCGGATGATCGCTGGTATGATTTGCCGGAATGTTACAGCTGCTGGGATGAAGTAATGGTTAGTGCGGGATATCGGATTGTGAAGCCGGAGGTAAAGTTCTGGTAAGAGAAAGCGGGAGTTAAGAGCTTCGTAGCTGTGCGGGCAATGGATACGGGGAGGTAGAAAAGAAACACTTTTGACATTGTGTTGCGTTTTTTTGCTTCCCGATAGATCTTGACTGGCCAGGGGATGTGGCTAACCGGACGACTCTGCGGGCGGTGGCCAGGGGACGCG
>CANOET010000240.1 GCA_947564835.1 uncultured Eubacterium sp.
GTTCACCGCAGCGTTGCCCCAGTCCGCCCAAGGTGTGTCTCCCGGCGCGTCCCCTATCCACAGCTGCAGAGTCGTCCGGCTAGCCACATCCCCCGGCTAACCAGAATCTTCCAGAAAGCCAGAATCTTCCGGAAAGCCAGAAAACGCAACACAATGTCAAAAGTATTTTCTTTCTGGTTAATCTTGATCCCCATTGTCTGATTGCCCCCATTTTTATTTAACATCAACAGAGTACTTTACACGCAAGCCCCAATTTAGTATAATAAATACAAATACACTGGCAGCAATCGCAAGCGGTTTCATCCGGGCAGATTTTGACAGCGTTCAGAAAGGGGAGAAATAGTATGAGCACATTTATTACAGCAGAAATAGGCATTAACCATAACGGGGACCTGGAACTTGCAAAAAAGCTGATAGATACGGCTGTCATTGCCGGATGTGATGCAGTAAAATTCCGCAAGCGGACGATAGGGGAATGCTATACCAAAGAATATCTGGATGAATCAGAAGATTCTCCATGGGGGCATACCAGACGGGCAAAGATCGAAGGGCTGGAGTTTGGGAAGGAACAGTATGATGTGATTGACGAATATTGTAAGTCAAAAGGAATTGCCTGGTACGCATCGTCCTATGATATCAAATCCCAGCTGTTTTTGCGCCAATACAACCATAAATACAATAAGATCGCATCGGCGATGCTCACCAATGATCCGTTGCTGGAAACGGTGGCGGAAGAAGGCCGTTATACATTTATCGCAACGGGTATGAGCACGTTTGAAGAAATTGACCATGCCGTTGAGATCTTCCGCAGGCAGGACTGCCCGTTTGAGCTGATGCATTGTATCAGTACGTATCCGATGGTCAGCCTGGATGCGAACCTGCGAATGATTCATACGCTCCGGGACAGATATCAGTGCAAAGTCGGCTACAGCGGCCATGAGATCGGCACGCTGGTCAGCACTTGCGCGGTTGCAATGGGCGCTACTTCTGTTGAGCGCCATATCACATTGAATAAGACGTTTTATGGAGCGGAGCAGAAAGCGTCGGTGGATCCGCTGGAGCTGTGGAAACTGGTGAAAGATATCCGTGAAACAGAGCTGATTATGGGGACTGGAGAAAAGATTTTTTCCGAATCGGAGCTGGAATTGAGGAAAAAATACAGAAGCTGACCTGGCGCTGCTGTTCACACCTTGTTCAAGCTCATGTGCCGGCGGAAACAGCTGCAAAAAGCCATACAGAAATGTGAGATCCTTCTGTATGGCTTTTCCATGCAGCAGAAAGGAGGTTTATGTGGCAAGACGTGATAAGATCAACTATTACCTGGATCTCGCGGATGTAGTATCCAAGCGGTGTACCTGCCTGCGCAGGCATTATGGAGCCGTGATTGTAAAAAATGACGAGGTTATTTCGACCGGCTATGTCGGCGCGCCGAGAGGGCGTAAAAACTGCACGGACCTTGGATTTTGTGTCCGTAAACAGATGAATATCCCAAGGGGAGAACGCTATGAGCTGTGCCGCAGCGTCCATGCGGAGGCAAATGCGATTATCAGTGCGGAGCGTGAAAAAATGATCGGCGCCGCGCTGTATTTGTCCGGGCGCGAAGCGGATACCGGGGAGTATATTAAAAATTCCAACAGCTGTGCTATGTGCAAGCGTTTGATTATCAATGCCGGGATCTCGCATGTATACATCCGTGATACGGACGATGAATATCGTGAGATTGCCGTGGAGGACTGGGTTGTCAACGACGAGTCGCTGGAAGCTTCGTTCGGCTATTAAGTGCGTACGGAGCTGCGGCGATATGAAATGGCACACATACTGCTTCTTTTTTATGCATACAATAGGATCAACAGGGTATACGCCGGAGCTGTAATGAAAAAACGGAACATTTTTTCCAGCGAACTAAAGGAAAGTGTGGTAAAGGCATTTGACCTGCCGCCGGATCTGGCGTATGGGAGCGTCCTCGTATCCGTCACGGGCCAGAGCGGCCTTTTGATCGAAAATTACCGCGGGATTTTGGAATATAAAGAAGAGCATATCCGCATCCAGGCGAAGGACTGCCGGATACTTGTGGTTGGGAAACGGCTGAAAATCGAATACTACACCAATGAAGAGATGAAAATCAACGGCCTGATTGAACAGATTATTTATGAAAACTGAGGTGTAGCATGCTGTTGCGTCTGATTAAATATTTTCGCGGCTATGTGGAGGTGGCGTTGTGGGGCTATGCGCCGGAACGTTTTTTTAACCTTTGCAGCAACCATGACATTCTGATCTGGGATCTGCACCAGGAGGAGGATGTCTATTATTTTCATATATCCGTAGAGGGGTTCCGGTGTTTAAAGCCGCTTTTGAAAAAATCCGGCACGCATATCCGGATCAGCCGGAAAAACGGGATGCCGTTCTTTTTTTTCCGATACCGCAAACGCAAGATCCTGTTCGCGAGTGTTTTTGTCTGTATGCTGATCCTGTTTACGCTGTCGCGTTTTATCTGGAAGATCAATATCAACGGCAATGACAGCGTGACGGATGACAGTATGCTGCAGTTTCTGGAGGAAAAAAACAGTTCTTATGGCACGCCTGTTTCGGATATCGACTGCACGAAGCTGGAGGAAGAGATCCGCAGCTGCTTTGACAGCATTATCTGGACATCCGTCAAGCGGGAAGGGACGACGCTTACGGTCGATGTGCAGGAAAACCTGGTTGTCGCATCTAAGCCGTCGGCTGCACAACTGCCGGAGGAATTAAAAAATCAGGAGGAAAAAGGCTATGACCTGCTGGCGCTGCATGACGGGACGATTGAAAGCATTTTTGTACGCAAAGGGACGCCGATGGTACAGCAGGGCGATCTGGTAAAAAAAGGGGATGTGCTTGTATCCGGTGCGCTTCCTATCTATGACGACAGCGGCACACTGACCGCGTACCAGCACTGTACGGCGGATGCGGATATCCGGCTGAAGACAGATTATGCATACAAAGACAGCTTTGCAGCAAAGCATATGCAGCGTATTTACAGCGGGCAGGTGCAGCACCGGTACGGGATTGGCTTCGGCGATTCTTATGTTCAGCTTCCGTGGAAAAAAGTGGATTATAAGGATTATACGGTCATGGACACACGTACGCAGATACGTTTGTGTGATTCCTTTTACCTTCCGGTCTGGCTTGTGCGGCGCACGTATGAGGAATACAAGGAAGAGCAGGCCGTCTATACTAAGCAGGAAGCCAGACAGCAGGCGCAGGAAAATTTAACGGAATTTTTAGAAAAATTGGCGCAAAAAGATGTGGCAGTTTTGGAAAAAAATGTTATGATAAAAACGGAAAAAAATAAATATACCGTATCCGGCAAGATCACGGTGCTGGAAAATACGTTTCAATATGCCGTAAATACTGAGATTGCTGCAGATACGGGAGATGAAGGGAATGTAGGGAATGAGTCTGAATGAGATATGCATGGAACTGCCGTCAGATCATATGACGAACGTATTCGGGCAATTTGACTCTTATATGAAAAAAATCGAGCGGAGCCTGAATGTCACAGTGATCTGCAGGGATGACCAGGTCAAGATCTTAGGGGATGCGGCACATATTTCATCCGCAAAAGAGGTCCTGGCGCAGCTGCTGGAGCTGTCCGGACGCGGCCATACCATAACGGAGCAAAATGTAGACTACGCCATTGCACTGGTAAAGGAGCATGAGACAACGACACTTGCCGATATCGATGAATCATGCATTGGCTACACGGTAAACGGCAAGCCGATCCGGCCGAAAACGCTCGGACAGAAAACATATGTGGACCTGATCCGGGAACGGATGGTTGTATTCGGCACAGGCCCTGCCGGAACCGGGAAAACGTACCTGGCTATGGCCATGGCTGTTTCTTCTTTTAAAAAGGAAGAAACCGGACGGATTATTTTAACGAGGCCGGCGATTGAAGCCGGGGAAAAGCTCGGATTCCTGCCGGGCGACTTACAGAGTAAGGTAGACCCGTATCTGCGCCCGCTGTATGATGCGCTGCACCAGATTATGGGGGCGGACAATTTTATGAAAAATATGGAAAAAGGGCTGATCGAGGTCGCACCGCTTGCGTACATGCGCGGGCGTACTTTAGACAATTCCTTTATTATCTTAGACGAAGCGCAGAACACGACACCCGCGCAGATGAAGATGTTTTTAACAAGGATCGGGTTCGGCTCTAAAGTCGTCGTTACGGGGGACGCATCCCAAAAGGATCTGCCGCCGGATACAAAATCGGGCCTGGACGTGGCGTTGGATGTATTAAGAAAAGTGGAAGATATCGGCATCTGCGAGCTTTCCAGCAAAGACGTCGTGCGCCATCCGCTCGTACAGAAAATCGTAAACGCATATGAGGAATATGAAAAAAGGCATATGGAGCCTGTGCGGCATCCGAAACGGAAAAAACAGGTGGCAAAATGGCAGGCATAACAGAAGACAGATTTATCAGAAAGCGCGTCTTAAAACTGGTGTACTTAAGCGCAGCTACGCTGTTTGCCGGTGTGCTGTCAGGCGCCCTGCACCGGATGGCGCTGGGGGACATTTTTGCCCTTTTGTTTTTGGACGTGCTGTATGCGGTATCTTTTATTTTTTATCTGGAAACGGGCAGGCTGCATAAAAAAAAGCGTCCGGATTCCGCGGAGGATTATCAAAGGCTGTGCGTTTATTACACAGCCGGCATCCTTTTTATGCTGCCGGCGTCCTTTTTTCCTGCCTATACGGTGCCTGCATTCTGCATCGGCTTCTGCCTGGCGGCAGGATTGGACAGGGAGCAGGCGTTTGCGGTTGCCCTGTTTTTAAATATCCACATCGCACTTTGCGCGGAAAGCACGGTGACGGCGGCAGCGTGTACACTGATGCTGACGCTCCTTGGGATTGTAATGACCGGTATGTATGAACAAAAAGAATACCGCGTGTATGCACAGATTACGGCGGCTGCACTGAATGTGGCAGTTCCGGTGCTGTTTTACTATCTGGATGAGGGCGTGCCGACACTGCAGCTGTTTTTATTTACGCTGCCGGGCGCGGCGCTTGGAGTGGCCGGCATGCGCTTTTTGTATGACCCGCTGCATTTCAGGCAGGAGCATTTCGGGGAAATCAGCCTGGATACGATTGTGGATCCGAGCTTTCATCTGGTCCGGGAGATTAAGAAATATTCACAGGCAGATTACAACCATGCGATACGCGTGTCCAGAATCGCGGCGCACTGCGCAGCCAGGATTCAGGCCAACTCCAAGCTGGCCGCGGTCAGCGGCTTTTATTACCGCCTCGGGAAATTCGGCGGGGAACCGTTTATCGCAAGCGGCATCCGTATCGCACAGGATAACTGCTTTCCGAATGAAGTTATCACGATCTTAAGCGAATTTGGCGGGCAGGAAGAGCCTGTTTCATCGATTGAATCTGCGATTGTACATATTACAGACACGCTGGTGACAAAATTTGAGCTGATGGACCATACGACACTGTCCAGTTCATGGAACCGGGATATGGTCATTTATCAGACCTTAAATGACGAATCATCCTCCGGCATTTACGACCGCAGCGGGCTTACGATGAATCAATTTTTAAAAATACGGGAATTTCTGGCAAAAGAAGAAGAATTGCTGTAAATGGCTGACTGGGCAGACAATCGGCAGAAATTTAATAGAAAATGAACAAAAGATGTAACAAAGAAAAACGGCTGCATACAGACAGATATTCGGAAAAAGGAGGTTGGTATGTATGACAATCAGTATTGAAGAGGAAATCGATGTAGATTTTCCGTTCGATTATAAAGTAACTGCGAGGGATGTGATCAATTATACGATTGCGCATGAGAAATTTCCATTTGAAGCGGAAGTAAATCTGCTGCTGACGGATGACGAAGGCATCCGCCAGATGAACAGGGAGTTCCGCCAGATTGACCAGCCTACGGACGTGCTGTCTTTTCCGATGATTGCTTATGAGACAGCCGGGGATTTTTCGGGGCTGGAGGCGGATGCGGATAATTTTAACCCGGATACCGGGGAGGTGATTCTGGGGGATATTGTGCTGAATACAGAGCGTGCGAAGGAGCAGGCGGAAAAATACGGGCATAGCCAGATGCGGGAGTTTGCGTTTTTGATTGTGCATAGTATGCTGCATTTGTTTGGGTATGATCATATGACGGAGGCGGAGGCGGCTGGGATGGAAGAGGTGCAGCGGGTGATTTTGGAGGAGATGCATATTTTAAGGTGAGGGGAAGTGGCTAGGCGGACGACACTGCGGGCGGTGGCTAGGGGAAGTGGCTAAGCGGACGACACTGCGGGCAGTGGCCAGGGGACGCGCCGGGAGACACACCTTGGGCG
>CANOET010000241.1 GCA_947564835.1 uncultured Eubacterium sp.
TTCGTTCACCGCAGCGTTGCCCCAGTCCGCCCAAGGTGTGTCTCCCGGCGCCTCCCTTGGCCGCAGCCCGCAGAGGCGTCCGGGTATCCACCGCCCGCATACGAATCACCCGCTTACCCGTTCTTGCGGTATTCCGCCGGGCTGACCCCCACATACTTCTTAAACTTTTTATGGAAATAATCCACATTCGAATACCCGACAAGCTGCGCCACCTCATACACCTTATACTGTTCGCTGCTCAGCAGTTCTTTTGACTGCTCAATCCGCAGCTCATCGATATATGCATTAAAATTCTTCCCTGTCGTCTTACTGAAAATTTTCCCCAGATAAGAACTGTTATACCCAAACAGCTCCGCAATCGTCCCGAGCTTAAGATTTTCCTGGTAATGATGGCTGATATAATCTAAAATCCCGTCCATCACACTTTCCCTTGTCGGAGAACCGATCGTATTTGTACACATTTCAAACTGCACCATAAAAAACTGCAGAATTTCGTACAAGTAATATTTTTCTTCCACGGTACTTATAATCGCGGCATTGCTCGGCAAAGGGATATCCATGCTGCCGTAAGTGCGGCTGATGACCGCTTTTACCTGGATCATAATATCGGCCAGATAATGCTTTAAGATCGCTACCTCGTCATTTGCATAGTAAAGGTCTGTTTTGATTTTCTGCAGCTGTTCTTTGATCATGCGCCGGTTGCCAGTCTGGATGTAGTCTGCGATCCGCTGTGCATAGCGGGATTCCATATCGGCGCTGCTTATATTTTCTTCGTAATCCTGCGGGATATCCTGGTAGCCGAGGACGTGCTGGTTGAAGCTGCAGAAAAAGCGCCGCTTCATCAAAAGGCAGGCATCCTCAAAGGAGCGGTGGATGTGCTCGACGCAGTAGACCGGGCGCCCGTAAGTCAGAAACAGGGAGTCTAACGGCGAGCCTTTCTGCGGCTGGCTGATATGGTGCGCGACCAGCTCCTGAAAGCGCTTTAGTGCAAAATCTCCCTTCAGCAGGATGACGTCCTGGCGGTTTAAGACGATGTGGTCCAGGGAATTGTGGTTTTTATTGGCCAGGCGCAGGATATCCGCAAAGTCCCAGGCTGTCTGAAAGGATTCCTGGTTGTAATTGGTATACAGCACGATCTGATAGACCGGGGACTCTAAGATCAGGTCGTGATAGTCCAGATAGAGGTAGTCTGCCTGGTTGAGAATGATCTCGGACAGGATGGATTCTCTTGCTTTGTCGCGGTAGACGATTAGTTTTTTCAGCTGTTCCTGCTCCTGTTCAAGCGCTTCTTTGGCTTCCGTGACGGCGTGCAGCAGCTCGTCTTCGTCAATCGGCTTGGTCAGGTAATTGGTTACGCCGTAATGGATGGCTTCTTTCGCGTAGGCAAAGTCTGAGTAGCCGCTGATAATAATGAATTTGCCGGAAAATCCTTGTTCGATGGAGGATTTTACGACCTCCAGCCCGCTTAGCTTCGGCATGCGGATATCCATCAGCACGACGTCCGGCTGGAGCTTTAAGATCTGCTCCAGCGTGTCCTGCCCGTTTTTGCCTTCTCCGCAGATGACAAAGCCCAGTGACTGCCAGTCCAGTAAATAACGGATGCCTTCGCGTACGTCGATTTCATCGTCAGCAATTAACAGTTTCATAAATAATCTCCTCATAAAGTAGTTGTATGTGACTGCCCAGGCGGTCCCGGCTGCGGCAGGATCAGGGTGACTGCGGTGCCGAGGCCCGGCCGGCTCTGTACCTGGATACCGTAATCGCTGCCGTAATACAGCTGTATCCGGTGGTAAATATTGTAAAGCCCGATGCTTTTGGAAGACTCTTCGGGGTGGTTGCGCATATTTTGCTGCATATGGTCAATCTCTTCGAGCGTCATGCCGCACCCGTTGTCATAAATTACAATGTGCAGCTTGTGATCCTTTACTGTGATATGGATAATAATATGCCCGTTTTCTTCTACTTCTTCCAGCCCATGCAAAACAGCGTTTTCCACAACGGGCTGCAGGAGCAGCGGAAAAATGGAGTATTCGTCCAGTTCAATCTCCGTGCGGATTTTTAGGAAATAGTTGACCCGGTCGTGGAAGCGGAGCTTTTGAATGGCGAGGTAGGTATTGATATAATCCAGCTCTTTTTCCAGCGTGGTAAACGAAGTCGCTGTGTTTTGGAGGACATAGCGCATGGATTTGCCGAGCAGCTTGATGGCGTTCGCCACTTCCAGGCATCCGGCTTTGATCGAACGCATCCGGATCGTTTCCAGCGTGTTATATAAAAAATGCGGGTTGATCTGGCTGGTCAGCATTTTAAATTCCATGCGCTGCTGCTGGTTTTCGAGCAGCTGGGCACGGATTTGGGCTTCGTAAATGGATGCTTCTTTGCGCAGGATATCCTGGATCATAATGTTCAGGTCGGTAAAAGCGTCGGAAATCTCATCTTCGCCGGAAAAGGCGTCCGTGACATTGTAATTGCCCAGGCTGGCATTGTGCATCGCTTCCCGCAGCGCGATCACCCTGCGGCTGAAATACTGCGAGAAAATATAAATAAAAATCGTGGTGGCAAGCAAAATCAAAAGCAGGATCGCCAGATATATCAGTGTAATCTTGTTCATATAAGCATAGCCGCTGTTATTGATGGAGGCCACGCAGAACAGGTCGCGGGAATAGGAGGGCAGCAGCGGGGAAATGCAGCCGATCACCTTTTCATTTCCTAGCGCCATCGGTCCGGTATAATGGTTGTCAGCCTCTGCGCCGTAAGCGGTTACCTCGTCGTACTGCGGGTCTGTCCGGTTGCTGCGGTAAAAAATCCCTTCATCATTCAGCCAGATCAGCGTATACAGGCTGCTGCCTTCGATACGGTTTTTCATATGGTTGCTGCTCAGGGTCAGATTCAGGATGGCGTAGCTGTTTTGCTTCGGCAGAAAAATACGCGCGTACAGGCACAGCGACAGCACATCATTTCCAAAATCATCCGCGTCGTCTGCCTTGCTCCAAAACGGGGTAACCGAAGCGGATGCCTGCCGGAACCAGTCCTGCTGCCGGACTTCCTCCGTGATCGGGAGGATATATTTATTCGCAGGAATTGTTTCGTTGTAGGTATAGACCGAAATACGGCGTACGGAAATATCCTGTGACAGGATCGTATCAAAGCCGGTATAATTTTTCAAAGCGATTTCCGCTGACGGATTCGCGCCGTAATCAGCGCCCAGGATACGCAGCAGGTCAGGGTCGCCGGCCAGGTTTTCCGCCCGGTGGTAAATATTAGAGGTCATATCCAGCAGCAGCGATTTGACACGCAGGTTGTCCGCATAGGCAAGTTCTTCATAATGGTCCAGCAGCAGAGAGCGCGAATTGTATACCAGATAGGTGCCGATCAGCATCACAGGAATAAAAATGGCAGTAAAATAGAATAAATGCAGTTTGGACTGCACCTTTAATTTGTTAATATAATGCAGTATTTTCCGCATAGGGAGTTTCTCCTTACTTGTTCGAAATTGTTGTGCAGATAATTCTATTATATCGGTGCGCAAAAGAAAAAGAAAGCCCGCGGAGGAAAATTATACGGGTACTTTTTCGATCAGATTCACTGTAAAAATTAGAGATGCCTGAAAAAAGGCAGAGGGGTTACCAAACAAACAGGTGGGTTGTATGTAATTTTTATAGTAGCGAGATCGAAAGAAACCAGGTATAATGAATTATATTTTTGGAACACCAGAAATTTTGAAGGAGAATCAGGAAAAAGAAAGAAAAAATCAAGGAAACAGGGAGGAAAACCATATGTTATTCGGAAACGGATGCTGGCTGCAGAAGGAAGGCTGCGGCTGCTTTGCACCACAGGAAGCCTATTTTGTAAAAAAAACGGAGGACTGCGTTACCATCTGCGCGCCGACAGCAAAGATCGAACAGCGCGGGGACACGCTCGGCGGCATTAACCTGACGATAGAGGTCACATCGCCGATGCCGGAAGTGCTGCGTGTCAGGACGAGCCATCATCTGGGCGTGAAAAAAAAGGAGCCGCAGTTCGAGCTGGACCATGCGGGCAAGATACCGCTGCGCGTAGAAGAAGATGAAGAAAAAATAAGGATTGCATCCGGCAGCCTTTCCCTGGTTATTACCAAGCAAAAATGGAGCATGGCTTATGAGCGTGACGGGGAAGTCATTACACAAAGCAGCGGGCGCGGCCTTGCATATATGAAAACGGACTGGAAAGGGTTTGCTTACGACAAAGGGCCGCAGGACGCCTATATGCGCCAGCAGCTGGATCTGTCTGTCGGCGAGCTGGTCTACGGCATGGGCGAGCGGTTTACATCGTTTGTAAAAAACGGCCAGAGTGTGGATATCTGGAACGAGGACGGCGGGACCAGCACGTACCAGTCTTATAAAAACATCCCGTTTTACATGACAAACAAAGGATACGGCGTATTTGTCAACCATCCGGAGCGCGTATCGTTTGAGGCAGGCACCGAGCAGGTATCAAAGGTGCAGTTCAGCGTACCGGGAGAAAGCCTGGATTATTTTCTGATCAACGGGCCGTCGATGAAAGAAGTACTGATGCGCTATACAGACATGACCGGCAAGCCGGCGCTGCCGCCGCAGTGGACATTCGGGCTGTGGCTGTCCACATCATTTACGACAAACTACGACGAAGAGACAGTTATGAGCTTTATCGACGGGATGCTCGACCGCGGGATTCCGCTGCAGGTGTTCCACTTTGACTGCTTTTGGATGAAAGAATTTCACTGGAGCGATTTTGTATGGGACAGCCGCGTATTTCCGGACCCGGCAGGGATGCTGCAGCGGATTCATGCGAAGCAGTTAAAAATATGCGTCTGGATCAATCCGTATATCGGCCAGGAATCATGCCTGTTTGCCGAAGGTACGGAAAAAGGGTATTTTGTAAAACGGACAAACGGGGATGTCTGGCAGTGGGATATGTGGCAGCCGGGCATGGCGCTTGTAGACTTTACGAACAAATCAGCCTGGGCGTGGTTCCAGGAAAAGCTGGAAGCGCTGCTGGACATGGGTGTGGACTGTTTTAAAACAGATTTCGGCGAACGCATCCCGACCGAAGATATCGTCTATGCAAACGGCGCAGATCCGGTAAACATGCATAATTTTTATACGTATCTGTACAACCAGTGTGTATTCGAGCTGTTAGAGCGCAAGAAAGGAAAGGGCGAAGCCGTATTATTTGCACGCTCCGCCACAGCAGGCGGGCAGAAATTCCCGGTTCACTGGGGCGGCGACTGCTGGTCGACCTACGAAGCAATGGCAGAAAGCCTGCGCGGCGGCCTGTCACTGACAATGTCCGGATTTGGTTACTGGAGCCATGATATCGGCGGATTTGAAAGCACTTCAACAGCAGACGTATACAAGCGCTGGGCAGCCTTCGGCCTGCTGTCCTCACACAGCCGCCTGCATGGGAGCAATTCTTACCGCGTGCCTTGGGCTTATGACGACGGGGCAGTGGATGTGGTCCGGTTTTTTACCAGGCTAAAAATCGCATTGCTTCCTTATATGTATAGCGAGGCTGTGCATACGTCACGTACCGGGGTTCCTGTCATGCGCAGCATGGCGCTGGAATTTCAGGGGGATCCTGCCTGCGGGTATCTGGACCGGCAGTATATGATCGGGGAAAGCCTGTTAGTAGCACCGGTATTCCAGGAACAAGGCAATGCAGAGTATTATGTTCCGGCAGGAACCTGGACGAATTATCTAACCGGAGAAACGGTACAGGGCGGAAGCTGGCGCAGGGAGCATCACGGATATCTGTCGATTCCGCTGCTGGTACGGGAGAATACAGTGCTTGCGACGGCGGATGCAACGGAACGGGCAGACGCGCCGTATGCGGAGTGTTTGCTGCTGAAGGTCTATGAACTGAACGGGCAGGCACAGACGGCGGTTTATCAGGGACAGAAGAAGGTGCTGGATGTTACGCTGGTGAAGGATGCAGATACGGTGACGGTGCATTCGCAGGCGGAGTATGCGTATCGGTTGCAGTTTGTGAATGCGGATGCGGAGCGCGTGGATGGATCGGCTGATGAGATGGCGCTGGGTTGTGCGGATGGTGTTGTAGAAGTGGGGAGTGGTGTGCAGGAATTGACGATTCGGATGGGCAAATAAGTTTTATATGGGGCTGAGGGGGGGGGGTAGGTGGATGCGCGGACGCCGGGTGAGGGGGAAATGGCCTGGCTTCCGGCTCCTATTCCAGAATGTTAAGAATCCCTAGGCATTCTGCATTTACACAGTGG
>CANOET010000242.1 GCA_947564835.1 uncultured Eubacterium sp.
CACTGTTATTTCCACAATGCAGTACTAGGGATTCTTAACATTCTGGAATAGGAGCAGGAAGCCAGGCCATTTCCCCCTCACCCGGCGTCCGCATCCCCAACAACCGCCGCCCGCAATCAAAATTTCGCCATTATCCCCAAGAAATCATCTTCCATCCCCTAATAAGCCTTCAGCGCCTCCCACAACTCCGTATAATAATTCGTCGTAATCTCATCCAACGGCTGAAAAAACTCACAATGATCCAACGTCTCCTTCCCCGGAAAAATCGTTTCATCCTTCTGCACCTCTTCATCCAACTGTTCAAAAACAGCCCTATTCGGCGTCGCATAATACACATAATCAAAATTTTCCATCGCAACATCCGCCCGGCACAAATAATTCAAAAACAACTCCGCATTTTCCTTATTCCTGCACGTCTTCGGAATAAACCACGCGTCCACCCACATATTAGACCCTTCCTCTGGCACACAAAAAGCAAGATCCGGATTCAGCGTCTGCGCATAAGCAGCTTCCCCGGAATAAACCTCCGCCAGCGCAGCATTTCCCGCCGCCATCCAGTCAGCCGTCTCATCGCTCAGATACGAATAAACCAGCGGCTTTTGCTCCAGCAGCAGATCCAAAGAACGGTCTAAAATCTCACGGTCTGTCGTATTGCACGATGCTCCGAGCAGCTTTTCTGCTACCATATAAGTATCGCGCACACTATTCTCCATAATAATCTGCCCTTCATATTTCGGATTCCACAACACCTTCCAGCTGTTTGTCTCTGCAGCGTCAACCATTTTTGTATTATACAAAATACCGACTGTCCCGAAAAAATAAGGCAGGGTATAACGGTTATCCGGATCAAAGTTTTTGCAGTACGTAAGGTAGGTTTCATCAATATTCCGAAATTCCGGTATATTTTCAAAATCAATCTCCAGCGTTTCGCCTTCCTGAATCAGCTTCTGAATTATATAATCAGAAGTGCAGGCCACGTCATAACGGATAGATCCCGCTTTGTATTTTGCATACATTTCTTCCGGGCTTTCGTATTCTTCATATTTCACAGTAATGCCAGTCTCTTCCTCAAACTGGTCAAGCAGCCCCGGCTCAAAATATTTTCCGTAATTTAACACCGTGACCGTATTCGGATCGTTTTTGGAGCCGCAGCCGGACAGCAAAAAAGCAGTGCAGGCGGCCAGTATCAGGGCGGTAAGCTGTTTTTTCATGTTAGGTCCCCTTTTCTTTTTTAAAACTCTATTTCTGTTTCTGATTTACCAGGCCCGCTGTTCTGCCTGCTTCGCTGCGCGGCTGGAGCGAAAATTGATTACAAGCAGCAGCAAAAAGGCCATCAGAAAAAGGATCGTGGAAAGGGCATACATCTGCGGCAGAATCCCCTTTCTCAGCTCCGTATAAATCATCGTTGACAGCGTATTCACCCCGGCGCCTTTCGTAAAATACGTAATGCTGAAATCATCCAGCGACATCGTAACGGACATTAAAAAGCCGGAAAGCACGCCGGGGCTGATCTGCGGCCATATAATCTTAAAAAACGCATACACCGGCTTCGCGCCTAAATCCAGCGCAGCCTCATACGTAGAACGGCTCGTCTGGTTCAGCTTCGGCAGCACATTTAAGATCACATACGGAATATCAAATGTAATATGCGCAATCAGCACCGTATGCAGGCCCAGGCTCGTAAAGCGTACAAAGATCAGCATCATAGAAATGCCTGTTACAATGTCAGCATTCAGCAGCGGGATATTTGTAGCGCCCAGCATCAGCATACGGTTATTTTTTTTCATCGCATGAATACCGACCGCAGCCATCGTACCAAGCAGCGTAGCGATGACGGAAGCGGACAGCGTTACGAGAATGGTCGTTCGAAAGGCATCCAGTATCATGCTGCTGTCGAACAGCTCCCGGTACCATTTCAGCGTAAATCCGCCCCAGAACACCCGGGATTTGGAATTATTAAAAGACAGGATTACCAGTACCGCAATCGGCAGATATAAAAATAAAAAAATAAACGCCAGGTAAACCCGTTCCAGGCTTTTTTTCATCATAATAAAGGTACCCCTCCCCTCCGAAACAATAGCTTTACCACACAGCCGCTCCGCCGGCATCCTCAGAATGCTTATTCATAACAGCCATACTCGCAATCACAAAGATCATCAGCACCAATGACAAGCCGGCGCCCAGGTTCCAGTTGAAAAACTGCATAAAATCAGCTTCGATAATATTTCCGATCAGCAGCACCTTGCCGCCGCCCAGCAGGTTCGAGATCGCAAACGAGGTCAGGGCGGGCACAAACACCATAATAATGCCGCTCATCACGCCTGAAAGCGTCAGCGGGAAAATGATCCGGCAGAAAATGACAAAGTTTTTCGCGCCCAGATCCTGTGCAGCTTCAATAATATCCTTGCGGATACGGGACATAGCGTTGTAAATCGGCAGGATCATATAAGGCAGGAAATCATACACCATACCAAACAGCACAGCGGTCGGCGTATTCAGGATGCTGATATTCGGCAAATGAAATACATCCAGCACCGCGTTGATAATCCCGTTATTGGACAGCAGCAGCTGCCACGCCAAGATCCGCAGCAAAAAATTCATCCACATCGGCAGGATAAATATAAATACGATAAAATTCTGGTGCTTTACATTCAGCTTGTTTAAAATCATCGCCAGCGGGTAGGAGAGCGCCAGGCAGATCAAAGTACACTGCAGGGCGATCTTCACAGACAGCCAGAGCGATTTCATATGCACCTTATGAAAGATCGAGGCCACATTGGCCAGTGTAAAGCTGCCCGCCGAGTTCGTAAAGGCATAATACACGACGAGCAAAAGCGGCAGCAGGATAAATCCAACCATCCAGACCAGGTAAGGCCCGGCAAGCAGCTGTTTTCCAAATCTACGCATCCGGCTCCACCATCCTTTCATCGCTTGATTCCGGCTTGTTCATAATCTGAATATTAAACGGAATGACACGCAGCCCGACCCGTTTTCCGGGTTCGTGGTATTCCGTCGTATGAATCAGCCATTCATAGCCGTTTGCAACGACTTCGATCTCATAGTGTACGCCTTTGAAAATAACCGAAGAAATCTCGCCTTCATAAAATCCTTCGGACGGTTCCGTAATGATCAGGTCTTCCGGGCGGATCACCACATCAACCGGACGGTTGCAGCCGAATCCGGTATCCACACAGGTAAGGTCCACATCCAGTACGCGCACCAGTTTATCACGCACCATCATACCGTCGATAATATTGCTTTCCCCGATAAAATCCGCCACAAACGCATTGACCGGCTCATTATAAATATCTTCCGGCGTGCCGATCTGCTGGATATAGCCCTGGTTCATAACGACAATCGTATCCGACATGGTAAGCGCCTCTTCCTGGTCATGTGTGACATAAATAAACGTAATGCCCAGCTCATTTTTCAGCCGGATCAGCTCATACTGCATATCCTGGCGCATTTTCAAATCCAGCGCACCCAGCGGTTCATCTAAGAGCAGCACCTTCGGTTCATTGACAATCGCGCGCGCGATAGCGATCCGCTGCTGCTGCCCGCCGCTTAGCGAATCCACGCTGCGGTTTTCAAAGCCGTCCAGGTTCACAAGCTTTAGGGCATATTTAATCTTATCCTGAATATAGGATTTGCTTTTTTTACTGATTTTTAAACCGAAAGCAATATTTTCCGCGATCGACATATGCGTGAACAGGGCATATTTTTGAAACACCGTGTTCAGCTTGCGTTCATTCGGCGGCAGATCCGTAATATCCGCCCCGTCAAAAACAATCCTGCCCGCATCCGGCGTTTCAAAGCCCCCGATCAGGCGCAGCGTCGTCGTCTTGCCGCATCCGGACGGGCCAAGCAGGGTGACAAATTCATTTTCATGGATCGTCAGCTCCAGGTCGTCTAAAACCATGCAGCCATCATAAGACTTTGAGATATGCTGCAGCTGGATCAGTTCTTTTTCCATATCATAACCTCCCACAAATTACAGTCGGTTCAGGAGCGGGCTAAAAACAGGGCGGGGTGCTGACCCAGATCAGTTTTGCCTCTTCCTTGTAAGCTTCGATATAATGTTTTTTGCTGGCGTTAAAATAAAACGATTCGCCCGCGCGGACGATATAAGTCCTCGTACCGTAATGCAGCCGGATACTGCCGCTTAACACATAGCCAAATTCCTCGCTTTCCAGCGGCGGCAGCGTCTCTGACTTCCCTCCCGGCGCCAGGGTCATCAGCACAGGCTCCATAGCGTTTTTCTGCGCGTTCGGAATCAGCCATTCGACAAGGCAGCTGCGCTTTTTATAGTTTTTTTCAAAATAATCCTCCGGGGAAAATACAATCTGTTCCGGTTCATCGTCCGAAAAAAATTCCGCCGGAGTTGTGCCGAGGCACTGGATAATATCCAGCAGTGTCCCGATGGAGGGCGTGGTCAGGCCGCGTTCTAACTGGGAAATAAAGCCTTTGGATAATTCGGAGCGGTCGGCCAGTTCCTGCTGTGTCAGTCCGTATTGAATGCGGAGTTCTTTCATGCGGTGTCCGATATCCATGCTGGTGCCTCCTTTTGGGGTGAATATGTTAATGAATTTCTTGTTTACTATTGATAAACATGATGAAGACTATTATGGGAGATAAATGGGAAAATGTCAATATGTTTTTTTATTAATTTTTTTAGCAAAATGAAAAAATATCAGTTCGGGATATAGAATGGGTATTGTGGTTAGCCGGATGACTTTGCGTCCCTGGTCCCCAGCCCGCAGAGTCGTCCGGTGAGCCACATCCCCCCTGGCCAATCAAAACCTTTCGGAAAGCTCTAAAATAAAACCAGAACCCCATGCCAGCGGTTCTTATATTCCCATTTTTAAAATCACATCCACAAAAAACTCCCTGTCACTGTTAGACGCCCTTGCCGAACCGCCATATTTTTCCACCACCGCCGTAATAGAAGCCAATCCAATCCCCGTCCCGCTATGTTTGGTAGAACGGTATCCGTCTTTTCCCCTTTTCACGTTCCCGTCAAAGCTGTTGGTAGAGACGACATATAGGCTGTTCCTATGGCGGACCTCAGTAGTAAGGCTGAAGTACCGGGCATCCTCCGGAACTGTCCTGCAGCCTGCAATTGCATTTTCTATCAGGTTCCCAAACAAGGCCGCCAGATCCAGCTCGGAGAAAACGAGCGGCTCCGGAAGCTCCAGGTTCCAGTCTGTGTCGATTCCGGTAAGGTCTGCCTGTTCCTGATAATAGCTAAATAAGGCGTTTAAGGCTGCATTTTTGCAGTAACAGGTAATCGTGTTTCCGGCGAGCCGGACCTCGTATTCTGCGATATGCGCCTTTATACTGGTAAGGTCGCCTGTTTCGGCGAGTGAAGCAAGCAGGCGGATGGAATGACGGAAGTCGTGGCGCAGATTAGCGGTCTGGAGCAGATACTCCTGCAGTGCCGTATATTGGCGCGACTGCATCTCCAGAAGATGGGTGCGTGTTTTCAGCTTTGCGTAGTCCAGGATTACCGTCGCGCTTTGGTAAAAAAGCAGGTAGATGGCGGTCAGCACGGCGAGTGCCACCGCTTCTACGATAGGAAAAAGCCACAGCATCCGTCCGGTGTGGAGGGTTTTGTAGGAAAGCGGGACGGAAAGTGCATTAAATGTAAAAAATATGGCGGACAGTGTTACGGCGGAGTACCATATTTTAGGAAAGTCCAGGTTCTCTACGGCCCATGTGAACTTTTGGGTGGCGGGGTAGGCAAAGGCTGCCAGCAGCAGGCAGGAGAGCACGAGCCGTAATAGCGCTGCTTCCACAGAAAGGCTGTTTGCACCAGAGGCTGGATGGAGGGCTGCGTCAAAGGCGTAGGACAGCTGTACGGGGAAGGTTTCTATAGCGCAGACCCCGAAATAAATCGCGAGGGCGCGGGGCAGGTCCAGGTCCATAGCGCGGCGGTATAAAAAGAATAAGAACACTAGGAGCGGCAGCAGCAGGAGGTTGACAGAAAGATGCAGCAGGGTATGTATCGCGGCAGCGGCAAGGCAGCAGGGCAGCAGCACTGCCAGGCACAAGGCAGCGGTTTTGGCCGGGGTGTATTTCATTTGTTTTTTTGCGGACAGGAAGCAGGATGCTGCAGCGGGGAGCAGGATCAAAAGCTGCAGCAGCGCCGGCAGATATTCGTATCGGTTCATCCCTTAATCCCCCTCGTATAATAAGTTTATAGCCAGTCAGAACAGGCTATAGACTTATTCT
>CANOET010000243.1 GCA_947564835.1 uncultured Eubacterium sp.
GAAAGATATATGCAATTTGAACTGACAACCCCGTAATTTAATCGTCAGTGCTGTTCACACAGCCACCCGCTTCCTTCATAAAAACACTCCGTGCATATGTATGCCGCCGATTTCTTCCCGCATGTTTCACATATCATGTGAATAGGATTATTTCTGGACAAGATTATCAATTTCTCTTTCCTGTCACACCCAATCCTATAATTTACAACTGTTATCATAAGACTCGTAGTGGAACCGAAATCATATTCATAATCAATCGTCATTCCTTTTTCCAACACGGATTTCAATTTTTGATTCATATCTTTTTCAGGCTCGTCAAAGAAAAAACTATCCTGAGGGGCAACGTCATAAGTGACACCTGCTATCTCAAACGAACTCAAATGCCCGCAGCATTCTACCCATATATCCCTTAAAAACTGATCTAAATCTTTTAATACCGCCGTTTCTTTTATTTCCACAAATAACCAGTAATCTCTATTATATTTCGGATAAATAGCCAGTTCAAAATATCCGCATTTCTTGCTGCCCGTTTCTTCGCCCCACTTTTTCTGACGTTCTTCACAAATCGGCAAATGTCTGTTCATATAACTGAAAGTATATTCTTTTCCGCAATATTTGCATTTTCCTTTTGTACGTTTTCCCATTTTCTGCTTCCTCCTGTCTTATTTTTGAATGAAATATCTTGTGTCTTTTACAATATATCTCTAATGCTCCAGGAACGCAAGTATCTGTTTTTGCCTTTCAAATAACTACATTTCCTGCATTTCTGCTGATTCCCGCTATTAGGTCAAGAAGTCTTTCTTTTTATTTTTTGCAGCCGCTGTCTCATTTAAATATGTATTTCAGGTGTGGAAATTGACAAATAAAGCGCATTTCACTCATGGAAATTGACAGGTAAAGCGCATTTCGCTTATGGAAATTGACAAATAAAGCGCATTTTGCTCATGGAAACTGACAGGTAAAGCGCATTTTGCTTATGGAAATTGACAGATAAAGCGCGTTTTATAAGGAGCCGTATGGAAGGCAGATGAAAAAGCTGGGTGCATCATTATTCGGCAACCGGGATTTCGATCTGCACAATATAGTCTCCGATCTGGTCAATGACATTTTCATTAATACCCATTTCATAGGAATATCCATGAAGCTTCAAGCCATGTTCTTTGGCATATGCAAGGATTTCCTGATACCGTTTTGGGATTCCATCCCATGCTCCTTTATGGAATGCCCGCAGGTATTTCCCGCCAGGTGTGAGGTGCAGCCCGGCCTGGTACGGGAGAAATGGGATTTCGATAAAGAGCCTGGAATAATCGTCAAAGCGTCCGCACTGCAGGCTGGCAACAGAGATCATGGAGCCATAAGATGCTTTATGGAGGCGGCCGAGATGGTATTTTTCTGTCTCGGCGGTAATGAGTTCTACTTCCTGTTCAAAGGAAGTATTCTGATCGATGTCAACAGTCACCAGGCAGCGTTCCTCCTTTTCTACTATGCTGATGCCGGACAGATCAATGGACAGAAGCGTTTCCATATTCTGGCGGTGCGTGCATAATGTTGCGCGGACTGCCTGCAGATGGGTGAGCTGCGTATCAAGGTCTGTTATTTTTTCTTCCAGGAGGCTTTTTAAGCTGGCAGCAGACCTGTTTTGCATAAAAGCCTGTATTTCATGGATGGAAACGCCAAGTTCCCGCAGCAGCAGGATCGTTTCCAGAATCGGGCTTTGATGGTAGCTGTAGCAGCGGTATCCGTTTTCAGGGTTCACGGCAGCTGGTTTGAACAGCCCGGTTTCATCATACCACATAAGCGTTTTCTTGTTGATGCCATGCATGGATGCAAATTGGCCGATGGTGAGTAGCTTGTCTTTATTTTTCATAGGAACCTCATAAAAATATTCTAAAACAGTTTCTGAAATGCAAAGGCGCCGCGCCTTCCTAATATCCCTGTTTTATCATTTATCGTGTTTGGCTGCCGGTTACTTTCCGGTAGATGGAATACCTTCTGGAGTCAGATGTCTGGCTAGTGCTTGAATAGTAACCCTATATTTAGTATAATAAAAACAGTATATTAAAATCAAGTGGAAAAGCAAATATAAAGAAGTTTTTACTTAGAGGATTATATAGAAATGACGAATGAAGATTTTTATGAATCAGCAGTCAGACATTGGATTGGCGGGTGTATTTTGATAGAAAATGAAGAATACGATAATGCTGTATGTTTCTATGGCTTTGCTGCTGAATGTGCATTAAAAGCAATGATGGAACGAATTAACGAAAATAGTGATGTAAAAAAATACGGCCATTTTGGAGGTCCGTTATTTCAGGATATGAAAATGATGCTTTCTGCTGATTTGGCTTCGACAGTTATGATGGATCCTGTCTGGGGGCTAAGGCTGTCTGATTTATCGATTCCTGACATTTTATTTAAGGATCATCCTAAAAGGCGGTATTTTGAAGATGGTATTTATACAAGAGCGGATGCTGAAATTTGTCAGGAGGCGGCAAAAAACTTACTCAGTGAAATGGTGTCCATGCGTTTGGATGGATATCTATAGGAGGATTGGAGATGACAACGTTTAATAACGCAATGAATTCAGCGTTAAATTGTGTATGTTTATGGGAGAAAAAAGGGATTTTATTAGAAGTAACTATAATCCGTGATGTATATGGGAAAATATCATTTTTAATGAATAACACAGAGTCCGCTGATGATGTGGCAAAAGAGAATTTTAATCGTATATTAGAGCAAAATATGGGACCATACTATAGCGGCAGAATATATTGGAAAAAGTTATCCCGTAGCCAAAAAAATATAGCTGAGCGGGAAAAAATGATAATCGGGTTGATTGAGGATAAACGGACAGAATGGTGTTTTCAGGAAAATATCAGGTTTTATACAGCGGAAAGGGCCATTGCTAAAAAAGCCTGGATCTATCAAAGTGATGGGAATGAATCTGTGTGGCCGTATGAAGATGCGGTTTCAGAGGATGGTACGAAAGTGGTTACTTTTTATTCATTTAAGGGCGGTATGGGAAGGACAACAACTCTGGCTGGTGTTGCTTTAATGCTGACAGAGCAAGGGAAAAATGTGTTCATGTTAGATACGGATATCGAGGCTCCTGGTCTGGCAACATTGTTTTTCGATGAGGAAATGATTACAAAAGGGGTATTGGATTATTTAATCGAACAAGGTATTGATCAGAATGTGAATCTAACTGATTATGTATTAGATGTCATAGATGCAGCCTTGTTAGCAGAGGATACGGGGCGATTGTTTTTGATGCCGTCTGGTAAAGTGGACGAACATTATCTTCAGAAATTAGCACGCATTGATTATCAGGATCATAGGGCGGGGTATTTGCGAAAGTCCCTGGAAGACCTGCTGAAAGATATCAGGGATCATTATCGTGTAGACTATATCTTAATAGACGCACGTGCAGGATTTCATGATATGGGAGGAATCACGGTTACGCAGTTACCCCATGGGGTTGTATTATTTGGAAATGACAGCAGGCAGTCATGGGATGGGATTACACAGGTGATTCATACGATTGCACAGGGGCATGAGGATGATTTTCCGGTTATGATTGCCGGGGCAATGTGTCCGGAGCCCGGTACGCCTGAGTATATTCCGGCCAGGGAACATTTTATAAACCAAGCATATACGATATGTCTGGAACATTATTATGATACTAATCGGGAAATACCTGGGATTGAAGCAGAAGATGAAATTCATTATCCGGAATTTATCCCATTTAATAATGTAATATTACATGGGATGGAATTGTATTCGGATGGAAGCCAGGAAAATAATCAACGGGTGATTGCTTATAAAAAAATTTTAACAGGGGAAAGTTATGGGAAGATTACGAATCGTATAAAAAAATGGTTTGGAGAAGCATAGAATATGAAGATTGAAAGTAAATGCAGGATTTTAGAAGGGATCTGGAAATGTGTGCCGGAAAATGGTTCCGCTGAGGATGAAGAAAATCTGTTACAAAATTTTTTACCATTAAGAAGCTACAACCGGTTAGCAGATGAAAAAACGTTTCTTATTACAGGAGGGAGAGGTTCGGGTAAAACGGAGCTATTTAAGATTTTGACCGATTGTGGAAGATTAAATGATATCATTAGTGAAAGAGACCGGAAAAGATATACGGGATGGAAGGAAATTGAGTTTTTAGTCGGATATAGGGCGAAAGGGCCGGGTGCAAAATGGTTTCCGTCTGCGAATGTATGCGATGATTTTTTAAAAAATGAAAAACCACAGAACCTGACTGCTTTTTGGGGCGGATTCGTTTGTTCTGCCCTTTTAAAAAGATTCCGAAACGAGGTCAACACATTAGCAGATCAATATCTGGGTGAAGACATTAAAAATAGTTTGATTCATAGAAGCAGTGAGATTTCGCTGTGGTGGCGATCGCTGGATGCAAATAAGGAAAAATGGGAGAGTTTTCTGGATCAGGCAGATTCAGTTTTTGAGAAAAAAAAGATACATGTATGTTTGGTATATGATGAATTGGACCGTATTTGCGGAAATTATGACCAGCTGTTTGGATTTATTCGTAGCCTTCTGGATTTTTGGTACCGCCACAACGGCAGATATACAAATCTGAAAGCAAAAATATTTTTACGCAGTGATTTATATCATGCGAAAGCGCTTCAATTTGCAGATGCATCAAAAATAGGGGCATACCGGTTAAAATTAAGCTGGGATGTGCGTTCGCTCTACCGTTTGCTTGTAAAAAGAATGGCGAATACGGGTATTATGGAAATGGATGCATATTTGCAGAGTGTACCTGATTTGCTGCAGATGGAAGTCAATGACCAGTTAGGGTATCTTCCGCAGGATTCTGAAGATGCGTTTCAGCAGCTGATTCATAAAATGATAGGTCCATATATGGGAAAAAATGCGAAACGTGGGAGAAGTTATATCTGGGTGCCGAACCATATTCAGGATGCAAAAGGAGAAATTGCGCCGAGGTCTTTTTTGAAATGTTTTTCTTTTGCATCAGAAGAAATGCTGAATTGTAAAAATGATATAGAAATGTTAGAAAATGAACGGATATTATCGCCAACAAGGCTGCAGGGAGCAGTTGCGAAGGTTTCTGTTGACCGGGTTCAGGAATTGACACAGGAAGAATATCATTGGCTGGAAAATCTGATCCATCGGCTGAATCATCAGACAATGCTGATGGAAATGGATGAATTTCTGGATTATCTGAAGCCGGAACATTGGTCAGAGGAACAGAGAGGTTTATTACCTGGTAAGTCGGGTACTGAAATATTAGAGGCGTTGCTGGATTTAGGAATTATTATGAAAACTACAGATAACCGAATTAATTTTCCTGAAATCTATTTACATGGATTTGGATTAAAACGAAAAGGAGGTATTAAACGTCCAAAATAAATTCGCAGGAACACAATTGGAGGAACCAGATACCTTTTAGAAAGCAGGTGGGATATATGGCTGACAGGCCGATGATTTATGTAGATGACGTATGTAAAGCATACAAAACCGGTGAAATGTCCACTCCGGTATTAAAGCATATCAGTTTTACGGTACAAAAAGGGGAACTGGCAGCAGTCGTGGGAGATTCGGGTAGCGGGAAGACGACGCTCATGAATCTGCTCGGGGCGCTGGATGCACCGGACAGCGGACGGATTATTATTAACAACAGAGAAATCTCAAGTATGAAAGCAGAGCAGCGTACCTTGTACCGCAGGCATAATATCGGGTTTATTTTCCAGGATTACAATCTGATCCAGGTGCTGAATGTGTATGAAAATATTATGCTTCCGCTGCAGCTGGGCCAGAAGAAGGCGGATGAGAAAAAGGTGGATTTTCTGCTGGAGCAGCTGCATCTTAAAGAAAAGAAATATTCCCTGCCGTCCCAGCTGTCGGGCGGGGAACAGCAGCGCGTGGCGATTATCCGGGCGCTGATCCATAATCCTGACCTGATCCTGGCGGATGAACCGACCGGGAATTTGGACAGCAGGAATACGGCAATTGTTGTAAAGCTGATTTATGCGCTTTGCAGGAAGTTTCACCATACAACGGTCCTGGTCACGCATAATATGCAGATTGCAAAATTGTGTGACCGCAGAATTATGATTAAGGATGGGAGCATCAGACAGGAAGTGTGAGAGCAGTGGGTGACCGGACGACTCTGCGGGCAGGGGATGCGCCGGGAGACACACCTTGGGCGGACTGGGGCAACGCTGCG
>CANOET010000244.1 GCA_947564835.1 uncultured Eubacterium sp.
AGCATTATGGGGATCATGGCATTTAATCCATCCAAAGGAATGAGCGTGAACATAATTACTGAAGGCAACGACGAGAAAGAAGCTCTGTTAGCAATGGAAAAGTTTTTAGTGTGTGAGTAGATTGTAGGAGGTCTAAGGAGATGAGCTCAAAGAGTACAGACAAAGAAACAAAGTCAGTTGCAAATGCAGCAGATGTAAAAGAAGTGGAAGCGGTTAAAGCGGATGCGAAACCAGAAGCAGACACGGCTGTTAAGGGAGACACAAAGACGGTTGGTAAGAAGGCTGAAAAGGATGAAGCAAAAGCAGCTAAAAAAACTGCTGCAAAACGATCAACAACAAAGAAAACAGAAAAACCGGAAAAGCCGGAATTAAAGCCTGAGGTATTTATTGAATTTCAAAACCGGCAGGCAAGCGAGTCATCGGTTGTTGATAAGGTAAAAGCTGCATTTGTTGCAAGCGGACACAGAGTCTCATCGATCAAGTCCTTACAGATATATATCAAGCCTGAAGAATACAAGGCTTATTATGTAATCAATGATAATAAATACAGCGGTGAAGTGGATCTGTTTTAGATCGAAAGAGATGCAAAGGATAAGAAGAACATAAAAGAACATAAAAAGGCCGGCACATTGTATGCAGATGCAGTGTGCCGGCCTTTTTGGAAAAATAAAAACAACATGCAGCTTCTGCCCAGGCTGCGCTGCGCAGAAGCTGCATGCCGTAACATAGCATTATAACTCACCGTTCTTATACTTTGTGACCAGGCTTTTGATCCGGTCGTAAGGGTCCAGCAGATGGCTGATCGAAGTATCATGGTTCAGGGTGTCGATAATATTTGCGATATATTTGCTCATGTCACAGTTGATATAATACGGCTTGCTCAAAAGCTCCGGTGTCTGGTAAATGAGGTTCGTCGTGATCACCCGGTAAATAATGCCTTCTTCCACTGCTTTGTCGAACTTATCCATTCCGTCCGTAAATAATCCAAACGTAGACAGCACAAAGATCCGTTTGGCTTTCCGTTTTTTCAGCTCTGTGGCAACATCGATCATACTGTCGCCCGAGGAGATCATATCGTCAATAATCATTACGTCTTTATCTTCTACCGAAGCGCCGAGAAATTCATGGGCGATAATCGGGTTGCGTCCGTTGACAATCCGGCTGTAGTCGCGGCGTTTGTAGAACATGCCGATATTGATGCCAAGTACGCTGGCCAGGTAGACGGCACGTCCGGTCGCGCCTTCGTCCGGGCTGATCATCATCATGTGGTCAGCGTCGAATTTCAGGTCAGATACGTTGGTACACAGCCCTTTGATAAACTGGTAAGCAGGCTGGATCGTTTCAAACCCGGATAACGGGATTGCGTTCTGCACGCGCGGGTCATGAGCGTCAAATGTAATAATATTTTCCACGCCCATTGCGGTCAGCTCCTGCAGCATCATGGCGCAGTCCATCGATTCGCGCCCGTTGCGCCTGTGCTGGCGGCCTTCGTATAAAAAGGTCATAATAACTGTAATACGCCGCGCTTTTCCTCCTGCTGCGGCAATGATCCGTTTTAAGTCCGCGTAGTGGTCATCCGGGGATTTGTGGTTCGGCTGGCCGCAGACGGTATACGTTTCGTGGTAATTTGTTACATCGCACATAATAAACAGGTCATAGCCGCGGATGGAGTCCTTGATAAATCCTTTGGCTTCGCCGGTGCCGAAACGCGGCGTGCTTGCATTGACAAGGTATGTGTCACGTTCAAATCCGCGGAAGGCGATCGTTGTCTTATGGTCGGACTGCTGTTCGTGGCGCCACTGGACAAGGTATTTATCTACTTTTTCTCCCAGAGCGGAACAATTTGACATTGGAATCAGGCCGAGTACCCCGACTGGAATACTTTCAATCGTGTTGTCGTCATAATGCATAGTATAAGTCCTCCGTTATATTTAATCTTGCCGCAGTCCGGGCTGTTTCGCCGCGCTGCCGCTTAAATTTTTCTTTTGGAGCCGTATATCGTCGCCAAAAAGTTTTATCATCGTATAACTGCTTACGATCCTGGAAAAAACTCTTTCCGAATAGATCGTACTGAGCTGGTCGATTCCTAAATTCGTGGATATGATTGTCGCTTTTTTGCGCAAGATCCGTTCATTCAGGCATAAAAACAATTGTGAAACGGTAAACGTATTTGCCAGTTCTGTACCCAGATCGTCAATGATCAGCAGATCGCAGTCAAACATATGCTGCATGGAGGCCTCAGCCCTGGAATCCTTTTGAAACTTGTTTTTTTCCAAAATGTCAAACAGCTGGAAGGCTGTAAAGTAGATGACGGAATGCCCTGTATCCAGCAGTTCCTTTGCGATACAGTTCGATAAAAAGGTCTTGCCTGTCCCGGTATCCCCGTATAAGAACAGGTTGTGGAACTCCGCATCAAACTGGCGGATAAAAGCCAGTGATTCAATAACCGCCTTTTGCGCGGTTTCCCGGGAAGTCAGCCCGGTTGCGCTGTTTTTTTTCGTCTCTGAATAATAGTCGAAACAGTAGTGCGAAAAGTTCTCTTCCTGCAGGATGGCACGGATATTGGACTGCGTATAGACCAGGTCGATGGCGGCCTGCTCAAAGCAGTGGCAGCGCCTGCCGTCTACGGTTCCGGTATCCTTGCAGTCCGGGCATAGATACGGCGGTTCAAAATAATGTTCGTCCAGGCCGGCCGCCGCGAGGATGCTGGCCCGTTCCCCGCGGTAGAGCTCCAGCTGGCGGTGCAGCTGCTCCAGGGCATGGTCGTCGCCGTCCAAAAGGTGCCTGGCATGCCGGACGCTGGCTGAGGCGGTCAGCTCTTCCAGCTCTTTTAAGCGCGGATATTTTGCAAAAACCTTTGCCCTGCGTTCCTGCAGGATGCGCTGGCTGCGCAGCTGCCTGGCGTCATACTGGCGCTGAATCTCGTCGTATTGTAAATTTGATAAAGACATAACTATTCTCCGTTACCTGACATGTGACAACAATTCACGTTCCAGCTCCTCATAATTATACGTCCGCTGGGAAAAGTTCGCAAAACCGCCTGCCACGGTTCCTTTTGCCGTGCGCGCGCCTGTCTTGGAGGAGGAAAATTTCCTGGCCTTTGCTTCCTGGTACTGTGCATCCAGCAGATGGATATCATTCAAGGTCCGTACATTCTGGTCTTTCCAGCTTTTCAGGATCGTATGTGCATAATCAAAGCTGACCTGATGGATGCGCAGGATCGTTTTCTGGCAGGCAAGGGAAATGATTTCGTCGGAAAATCCCCATTCTTTGGACCATTTCTGCACGAAATCCAGTTCGCCGCCCGCCAGTGTCCGGTTGGAAATGCCGAACGCTTTTAGTACGGCGTGGACCGTATGGTTGTGGGAAAACGAAGCTTCTTTTGCGCCGCTTAACGTATGGATGCCCGCTTCCGCCCAGGAAAGCGCGATTTTATCCATATACCGTACGCTCATATGGTTTTTTGCCACACACTGTTCGATCAGGTATTCGATCAGGTCCTGGGAAAACTGCAGCTTATCGAGCCAGTACAGGATCATCTGGATCTCGGTATTGCTTAACGGGTGGCCCAGGTAACGCTCGCTGACAAACAGCAGCTCTTTTACCGTCTCGTCCTCATGAAACTGCATCAGCTGGTTCCTGGAGTACTCTGTCCGTTCCGGCAGGCGTACCCTTCGCGCCTGCGTGCAGCCTGCTGTCTGTGGCCGCCCTGTATACGGAGATTGTCCTACGGTGTCCTGATCTGCGGCTTCGTCCGGCGTATCAAAGCCGTCTGCCTGCCTGCCAGTGCGGTCCGGAGGTTTTTCAAGGTCTGCTCCGTCTGCGGCAGAAGGCGCTTCCGTGTCAGGATAACCGCCGTCTGCTGCCGTGCATCGCTGCGGCGCCGTCCGGGAAGCCATATCTGACATACAGATTCCGGTCAGCTCCTGCCTGCTGTTAAATTCCAGGCGCAGAAGGTTCATTTTTTCCCAGTATTTTAAAGCCCTTGTCACATCTTTTTCCGTATATTCGAACTTGTCCGCGACATCCGAGATGGAAAACAGGGTGTCCGGGCTGGCCATACAGCGTAAAAGATACAGGTAGATTTTGACAAACTCCCCGTCCGCGTGCGTCATATATTCATCGATAAATGTATTTGGTACATAAGTCGCAGCAAGCGTGCTGTTCCGTTTCAATAAAATATCAGCCATATGCATCCCCTCTCTTACTGCACCGATTATAGCACAGGATTTCCCAATTGAGAAGTACATTTTTTTCGCAAAGTCCGTGAAATCAAGGCGTTGCGGCGATTGTGGATAAAGTGGATAAGGTGGATAAGGATGAAGTTGCAATTATATTAATTCTCAAAACCGCCCAAAATGGAATCGTTCTGGAATTTGTCGAAAAATGTAGAATAAACACAAAAAATCCACATTGAAGCGGCCATCTTTTGCACAATTCAATGTGGATAATGTGGATAACTAGTGGTTAACGAGGTCTTCACCCACAATGTGGATATCTCCGGCCCCCATAGTTATCAACAGGTCACCGTTCATTAAATTTTTTAATAAAAATTTTTCAATTGCGTCAAAGGAAGGAAAATAGCAGCATTTTGTGCCGTTTTTTTCCAATTCTGCCAGTAAATCCAGGGAACTGATACCAAGAGTGTCAGTTTCTCTTGCAGCATAAATATCCGCCAGCACGACCAGGTCCGCAGCCGAAAGCGCGGCGGCAAATTCCTTGAGGAAGGCTTTGGTACGTGTATAAGTATGCGGCTGGAACACGCAGAGGATACGGTTATGTGGATAATTGGCGGCGGCGCTTAAGGTGGCGTTTATTTCCGTCGGATGGTGCGCATAATCGTCAATGACCGTGGCCTGCCCGCACATGCCCTTATACTGGAAGCGCCGGTCGGTGCCGTGGAAGTCATGCAGCCCCCCGCAGATAGCCGCAGCCGGAATGCCCATCTGCACAGCCAGCGCGGCGGCGGCCAGCGCGTTGCTGATATTGTGCCGTCCCGGTACGCACAGGCTGACCTCACAGATCTTTTCCCGCTCCGTCCAGGCTGAGAAGGCGGCGGTGTTTGTGCTTTGCGCAGAGACAGCGGCCTGTTTTTTACGGTGCATCAGGGAAAAACGCGCGCAGCCGGTCTCCTGAAAGGTGATGTTTTCCGGATAAAAATCGCAGGAAGGGTCAAACCCGTAAGTAACGATTTCGGCAGACAGCCCTTCCAGCAGCTGGTCCAGTCCCTCGATTTCCCGGTTGACAATCACTGCGCCGTCTGACGCTGTGTTTTGCGCAAAGAGGCGGAAGGAATGGCGGATATCATCCAGGTCTTTGAAAAAGTCCATATGGTCTTCCTCGATATTCAGGATCATGCTGTATTTTGGATAAAAATGCAGAAAACTATTTGTGTATTCACAGGCTTCCGTGACAAAACAGGAAGAATGGCCGACCCGGATATTTCCCCCGATCGAAGGGAGAATGCCGCCTACGGAAATCGTAGGGTCTGCGTCAGCCGCAAGCAGGATCTGCGTGACCATGGAAGTCGTCGTTGTCTTGCCGTGCGTACCGGCGACAGCGACCGATTGCCCGTAATTGCCCATCATCTGCCCCAGCAGCTCGGCGCGGCTTAACAGCGGAATCTGCCGGCGGACGGCTTCCTGGTATTCCGGATTGTCTTCATGTACGGCGGCTGTATAGACGACAACATCCGTTCCGGGCTGGATATGCTCTGCGCGTTGCCCGTAAAACACAGTGGCGCCGGATTGCTCCAGCTTTTTTGTCAGGGCGGATGCTTCCCGGTCGGAACCGGTAACTGTAAATTGCTGTTCTAAAAGAACTTCTGCAAGCCCGCTCATGCTGATACCGCCGATTCCGATAAAATGGACATGGGCTGGCTTATGAAACTGAATCTGATACATTTATTAACACCTGCACAATCTATATAGTATTTAGGGAGCGGACGCAAAGAATACACAGGACCGCTCCTTGTCTATTATAAACCTATTTGCATGATTTGCAATTTATTTCTGTTTTGATTTACGAGTTTTCATTTGTGAATTGCACGATGATCTTGTAAAATTCTACAAAAACAGGCATAGAATAGACAAAAAGATGTGAAAAATGTTGTACATTTCCTGCGGGATATGTTACCTGAGTTTTGCAGATGATTGAGTAAAAAAAGCTCTGGACTCCTTATAAATA